>NZ_JAXMIH010000027.1 GCF_034366625.1 Prosthecobacter sp. | reverse complement strand
CGGCATCGCGCCGTTCCGTGCGTTCCTCGAAGAACGCAAAGCCACGAACGCCAAGGGCAAGGCGTGGCTCTTCTTCGGCGAGGTCAGCTCCAAGTCCTGCTACTTCTACAAAGACGAGTTCGACGCCTATCTCGCCGACGGCACGCTGACGAAGCTCAGCACCGCTTGGAGTCGTGATCAGGCCGAAAAAATCTACGTGCAGCACAAGATGCTCGAAGCCAGCGCCGAGTTCTGGGCCTGGCTCGAACAGGGTGCGATCATGTACGTCTGCGGCGATGCCGCCCGCATGGCCGGCGACGTGGACAAAGCGATGCACACGATCATCGAGAAGGAGGGCGGTAAAACGCCTGAAGAAGCCATTGCTTATGTGCAAGCGATGAAGGATGCGAAGCGGTATCGCAGGGATGTGTATTGAACCCTGGCAACGCCTCACATGACAACGGTGCCCCTAACTCGTCGAAGACAAGGCAGGGAGTCGTTGATTGTGATGGGCCTTTTCATGGCTGTTGGAGGGGCATGGCAACTTAGCGTGGTTGTCTCATCCGGCGGAATCGATGTTTGGTTTGCGTTTGGGCTTTTGGCAGTTGGCTTGTGGACGTTCGTGGACTGCTGGAAAGGAGCTCGTGGTGTTCATGCGCTTGAATGGGAAGCGGATCACGTCACGATCTCCAGCGACGGGAAGACCGTGTTTGATGGTGCTTTTCACGAGATCAAGACCGTCGTGGGAGATCAACTTGGCTACGACCTTCACCTTGGGACGTTTTTTGTTTATCGAGTGAAGTCCGCGAATGTCAGTGACGAACTCCGTGCGCTGCTGGATGCAGCATGCGCAAGCTGACGCTTGGATTACACTTACTTCACTAACCACAAAATCCCCGTCGCCGTCACCTGGATGTTCTTCTTCACGGGCGTGAGCTTGAAGGCTTCCAACGTGAGCGCGGCGGGATCGTACTGATCGCGGATCTTCTGCGTCTCATCGGCGACCTGCTTCTCGAGTTCTGCCATGTCGGCTTTGACGGACTCAAGCTCGTTTTCTGCGGCTTTGACGTCCTGGCCTTCCTTCCAGACGCGTGAGGCGCTGCTGATGGTGCTGGTTTTCACGAGGCTGGTTTTGCGGCCGAAGATTGCGCCGAGGATGCTGCCGCCGATGTGCATGGCGGTGCTCAGCTTGGCGCTGCTGGACTGTGTTTTTTGGGCATCCACCTTTGCCGCGGTCTTCTCGGCCCGGGTTTCGAGCGTTTTCATGGTTTTCGCCGTTTTCACGCGGAGGTCCTCGATGGCGGCGTCGCGTTGTTCGCGGGCGGTTTGGGTGACGCGGGCTTTGAACTCGTCCTGTTTCTCGCCGGGGTTGGAATAGGCCTCCAGCAGCGGGCTGAAGAAGACTTCGAGGCTGTGATTGGCATAGACCCAGTCGGTGAAGTCTTTCTTGATGCTGGTGTAGGTGCTGGATTTCAGCGCGGGGCCGGGGAGATCGGAAAAGGCGGCGCTTCCCTTCGGTTCGGAATCGTACTGCGAGAGATCGTCGTTCTTCGGGATGTCGATGAACTTGTCCCACAAGACCTTCTGCTTCTCGATGTCGATGGCGTTGACGAGCGTGACGATGCTCTTGCCGCTGATTTTGCGTTTCGCGTCGTCGAACACAACGGTGGCGCTGCGCACGATGGCGGGCGTGTAGGTGAGGCGTTCGCCGTCTTCGTCGCTGGGCTGGAACAGCTCGGTGGTGTCTTCCGGCAGCTTCGGACGCGTGGTGTTGCGGTCGGCGTTGGAAGTGCTGGCTCCGGGAGGCGCAAAGCCGTCGTCTTCGGCGGCAGCGGCTTCTTTTTTCGCGGGGCGGATCGGGTCCATCAGCGCCTTGATCTGCGGGCGTGAGAGCGGGCCGCTGAGGTAGCAGAGGATCCAGCGCACGTTGAAGACCACGGGATGATCTTCGTGGACGTTGTTCATGAGGAAGACGCGATTGCCGAGGCTGGCGAGCGTCTGCTCCATGAGCTGACGATCAAACTTGCCACCAGCGGTGTTCGCCGCGCCTTCGAGGCCGTCGAGAACGCGCATCTTGTCGCGCTCCGTCTGCAAACGACCGAGCCACCAGGTGCCGATATTGGCGAGCGCCTTGTAGTCGAGGTCGGCGGGGTTTTGCGTGGCGAGAAGGATGCCGAGGCCAAAGGCGCGCGCTTGTTTGAGCAGGAACATCATCGGCTTCTTCGACGGCGGCATGGCCGTGGGCGGCAGGTAGCCGAAGATTTCATCCATGTAGAACAGGGCACGCAGAGAGGTGGTGCCCTGCTGCGTGCGCATCCAGCCGAGGAGCTGATTGAGCAGCAGCGAGACGAAGAACATGCGCTCGGTGTCGCTCAGATGTGCGATGCAGAAGATGGTGACGCGTGGCTTGCCCTCCTTTGTGTAATACATGCGCTGGATGTCGAGCGGCTCGCCCTCCAGCCAGGTGCTGAAGCCGGGGGAGGCGAGCAGGTTGTTCAGTTTCATCGCCAGCGGCGTGCGCTTGGACTCCGGCATGAAGCTGTCGAGATCGACGACACCGATCTTCCGAATGGGCGGCTGCTGGATGTGGCGCACAAGGTTTTCGAGTGAGATGTTTTGCCCTTTCTTCCAGCAATGCGCGACGATGTTGCTGAGCAGGATGTGCTCCGGCGACTGGATGGGATCGGCTTCGATGTCCATGAGGCCGAGCATGGAGGAAACGGTGCTCTCGATGCGGTCCGCGAGCGCCTCCGCGTCTTCCATGACCTCAGCGGGCGGGCAGTTCAGTGAGCTGAGAATCGACACGGGCAGGCCGGCATTGCTTCCGGGTGTGTAGATCGCCATATCGACGGTCTCGCGCAGCTTTTTGATGCGGTCGGCGCTCTGACCCCAATCGCCGAGGCCCTTTTGCCACATGGCCGATTGGGCGGCGGCGTAGTCGTCGGGAGACTGGTTTTTGCGACGTGCCTCGTCCTCATTGATCCAAGGGCGGAACTCCTGCGGCGTGAGATTCGGGAACGTGAGCAGCGCATTGCCGAGATCGCCCTTGGGGTCGATGGCGATGACGGGAACGCCGTCGATGGCCGCTTCTTCGAGCAGCGCGAGGCAGAGACCGGTCTTGCCGCTGCCAGTCATGCCGAGCACGACACCGTGGGTCACGAGATCCTTCGAATCGTAGAGCACGAGATCGTCTTTGACCTGTTTGGCGGCGAGATCGTATTCGCGGCCGAGGTAGAAGGCACCGAGCTTTTCGTATTGGTCTGGGGAGATGGGCATGGTGGAAGAAGGTGTGCCGGAGCGTGGCGGGGGCGGGTGTAATTGCAAAATGAGAAATGGGAAATGCAAAATAGGAAATGGCAGGCAGGGTGCGCGTCTATGCGTGCCGCATCTTTAATCATGATGACTGTTTCCACTTTTGCTGCCGAAGGCTTGAACTACCCCACGACACGGAAAGAGAGCGTGGTGGATGTGCATCACGGAGTGAAGATCGCTGATCCGTATCGCTGGCTGGAGGATGACAATTCGGAGGAGACGAAGGCGTGGGTGAAGGCGCAGAACGAGGTGACGTTTGGGTATCTGGAAAAGCTGCCACGCAGGGGCGAGATCGAGAAGCGGTTGCGGGAGCTGTGGAATTACGAGCGTATCGGCATGCCGTTTGAGCGTGGTGGGCGGTGGTTTTATTCGCACAACTCAGGATTGCAGAATCAGGCGGTGCTGAAGACAGCAGAGTCACTGGAAGGTGAGGCGAAGGTGCTGCTCGATCCGAATGCGATGTCGAAGGAAGGGACGACCTCGCTGTCGGATTATGAGGCGAGTGAGGATGGCAAACTCATCGCGTATGGTGTTTCAGAGGCTGGGAGCGACTGGACGACGATTCGCGTGCGTGACATCGCCTCGGGGCGCGATTCAGACGATCTCGTGAAGTGGGTGAAGTTCAGCGGCGTGTCGTGGAAGAAAGACGGCAGCGGCTTTTTCTACTCCCGCTATGATGAGCCGAAGCCCGGTGCGGCTTTGACGGCGAAGAACGAATTTCACAAACTTTACTTCCACAAGCTGGGCACAGCGCAGAGTGACGACACGCTGATCTACGAGCGCAAAGACGAGCCGAAGTGGGGCTTTGGCGGCAGCGTGACGGAAGATGGGGAGTATCTCATCATCCAGGTGTGGCTGGGCACGGAGCCGAAGAACCGGGTGTTTTACAAGAAGATCGCCGGTGATGCTCCAGTGGTGGAGCTGCTGCACGAAAACGACGCGCGCTACGAATTCATCGACAACTACGGACCGGTGTTCTACTTCCGCACGGATTTGAATGCGTCTTGTTTTCAGGTCATCGCCATAGACACGCGCAAACCGCAGCGCGGCAACTGGCGCATCGTGGTGCCGGAAGTGCCGAGGGTGCTGCTGGAAGACGTCAGCACCGTGGGCGGACAGATGTTCTGCCAGTATCTGCGTGATGCTAAGACGGAGGTGAAGTGCTTCGATTATACTGGGAAGCTGATTCGTGACGTGAAACTGCCCGGCATCGGCTCCGCAGGCGGTTTTTGGGGCCATCGCAAGGACACGGAGACGTTCTTCACCTTCATGGGCTTCACAGAGCCGGGCGCGATCTACCGCATGGATTTGAAAACCGGCGAAAGCAAGCTGTGGCGGAAGCCGGACGTGAAATTCGACGGCTCTGCCTTTGAGACGAAGCAGGTCTTCTTCAAGAGCAAGGACGGCACGCAGGTGCCGATGTTCATCGTCCACAAGAAGGGCCTCCAGCTCGACGGATCGAATCCGACGCTTCTGTATGGCTACGGCGGTTTCAATATCAACATGGTGCCCGGATTCTCCGTCTCGCGTGCCGTATGGCTGGAAATGGGCGGCGTCTTCGCGATGCCGAACCTGCGCGGCGGTGGCGAGTATGGCCGCGAGTGGCATCTGGCGGGCATCAAGCTCGGCAAACAGAACGTGTTCGACGATTTCATCGCAGCGGCGGAGTGGTTGATCGCAAACAAGTACACGACGAGCGCCAAACTCGCGATTCAAGGCGGCAGCAACGGCGGCTTGCTCGTCGGTGCGTGTATGACGCAGCGCCCCGAACTCTACGCCGCAGCCTTGCCCGCTGTGGGCGTGCTGGACATGCTGCGCTTCGAGAAATTCACCATCGGCTGGGGCTGGAAGAGCGATTACGGCACCGTGGAGAACGGCGCGGAGTTCAAGGCTCTGCTCAAGTACTCGCCGTATCACAATCTGAAGCCCGGCACCCGCTATCCGGCCACGCTCGTGCTCACCAGCGACCACGATGACCGTGTCGTGCCTGCACACAGCTTCAAATTTGGTTCCAGATTGCAGGAATATCAGGCTAAAGACGGCCCGCCGACTTTGATCCGCATCGAAACCAGCGCGGGGCACGGTGCAGGCACGGCGCTGAACAAGACCATCGAGAAGACGGCGGACGAGTGGGCGTTTTTGGTGAGAGTGTTGGAGATGAAGGCTGAGTGATGAGGCGAAAGCCTTTAGATTTCCTAATTGCTCTTTAAATTTTCCACTGGTCAAACCGACAAGGCTCCGGCTTATGTGCCAGCTTACATTCTGCCATGGCATCCGATTCGTCATCTCCTGCCTCATACGACTTCTTCATCAGCTACACGGGGGTTGATCAAGCATGGGCTGAGTGGATCGCATGGCATTTAGAGGCTGTAGGTTACACGACCATCATCCAGGCATGGGATTTTAAGGCGGGAGGCGTTTTTCCCGCTGATATGCACCACGCGCTCCAGCAGAGCGCTCGCGTCCTGTGTGTGTTATCACCGGAATACATGCTTTCGGACTACTGCGAAGCCGAATGGCTCTCCGCATTCAAAAGTGATCCTGTTGGCAAGTTGGGTCGTCTTGTCTTGGTGCGTGTCGTGGATTGCAAGCCTTCCGGGCTTCTCGACGGGCGCACCTATATTGATCTTGTGGGCAAGCAGGCAGATGCTGCAATTTCAATTCTTCTCGAACGGCTCAAGGCGGCGCGCGCTAAGCCAGCATCTCCTCCTCATCCGCCCAGCATCAGCAAGCCCATTGCAACACCTCCGATCTTCCCCGGCACTCCAACGAATAACCTCCCTTCTTTGCAGCCCTTCTTCGGGCGTGAAAAGGAGATCGCTGACATTCGTGCGGCTATTGCCCCTGACTCGCATACCTGGGGAACCCTGATTGACGGTGAAGGTGGAATGGGTAAGACCTCGCTGGCAGTCAGTGTGGCCTACAACTTCCCGGCTACGCAATTCAAGAAGATCATCTTTGTCTCCGTGAAGCAGAGGGAGATGGATGATCATAAGGAACGGAAGCTGGATGGCTTCGCGCTCTCGACATGGCTGGAAATGCTCAATATCATCGCTCATGAACTCGGACAGAACGACATCACAAAGTCCCCTGAGAATGAACGCGCGAAGCTGGTTAAGGAAGCACTCCGTGGACAACAGGTGTTTCTGGTGTTGGACAATCTCGAAACTCTGTCTGAAGCCGAACAGGATCAGCTTTTCACCTTCTTGGAGTATCTGCCTAGTGGCTGCAAAGCCATTCTCACGAGTCGCATATTTTTCGGGAACAAACTGCAGGCCATCAAACTGCATGAACTGGATCAAGTCTCTGCGCTAAAGCTCTTCGACGAGATCGCTAAACACAACAAATCGTTCGCACAATCCACCAAGGAAGAGCGCATTAATCTTTATGAGAAGACCGGCGGAAGACCGCTTCTGATGCGTTGGGTGGCTGGTCAGGTCGGTAGCGGCCACTGCACCTGCCTTGCTGATGCACTTGCCCACCTTCGTAGTTGTCCAGATGGAAATGACGCCTTGAGTTTTGTTTTCGGCGATCTGCTATCTAGCCTCACTGGTGCAGACGTTAAGATTCTAGCCTCCCTCACGTTTCCCAGCCAATCCATTCCTGTAAAGGTGGTTGCGGAGATCAGCGGCGTAGTTTTGGAGCACGCACATCGACGCCTCAAACTCCTTACCAACCGCTCCCTTGTCGTTTCCGACCCGGAGGGGAAAGAATATACTCTTGTGCCGATGGTTGCTGACTTCTTACGCAAGTCCCGACCCGAAGTTGTGAATGAAATCGGCAGCCGTTTGGAGCAGCATTCCTATGCGCTCATTGTCAAGAATGGCGGTCGCGATAACGGTCACTTTGAGGCACTCGATGCGACTTGGTCAATCATTGCACCCGCCTTGCGGCTATTTCTCGCCGGGCCGAATGATCGACTTCAGATCGTTTGTGATGCGCTCCATGGCTTTTTCAATTTTAAGGGCCATTGGGATGACTGGTTCTCTCTTACACATGACGCCGAAGTCAGAGCTGTAGCGGCGGCGGATTTTTTGAAGGCCGGTTGGAGGGCTTATGATACCGGCTCTATCCATCACTTGCGCGGCGAGCCCGCAGAAGTGCTCATCTGCGCCGACCGCGCTGCGGCCTACTGGCTTAAAGCTCCCGCCGGTGTCTATGAGCAGGCCGCTGCCATTCAATTGCGCGGCTGTGGACACTGTTTGGCGAAGAATTACTCAGCGGCCATCGTGGCTCATCGTGAATCCGTAGAGCTTCGTAAAGCCTCGGGCGGTGAGTTTATCGATATCGCTGCCGAACTGAACTGGCTCGCTGGGGCCGAGCAACATTCCGGTGATTTCTCCTCTGCAGAGCGCGACTACAGTGAAGCTTTGAGCATCGCCCGAGCCATCAAACATCCTGAAGGCATCGTTACTTACACCGGCAATCTGGCCGAATTGGCACTAGTTCGCGAGGATTGGATTGGCGCAGAAACCTTGGCTCGTGAGGCCCTGACCTTGGCAGAAAAAGTTGGTCGCTTGGAACTGATCGCCACAGATAGCGCCCGCCTCGCCCTAGCCCTTGCTCGTCAAGGCCGCAAGTCTGAGGCTCTCACGTATGCCCAATGTGCGGTGAATATTTTTACAAAGCTTGGCCATTCCGCCTTCGTCGCTGCCCAGGAAGTGTTGCGGGAGTGTGAAGCGGCGGTTTGATTACTCAAGGATCACGGGCAGCCAGTCCGAAGCAGGTCATCGAAGAATGTGTGATTGAATCCTCGTGAAGCCGCGCTGCTTCTGCGGCTTCGGAGAGCCGCGCTCCCAGGCTGCTATTCGCGAATGAAGAAATTCGCGAAGGTCACGGGCGTGCCGAAGTCGGCGATGCCGATGGGGCCTTTGGCTTGGCCTTCGAGCGTGGCTTCGAGCACTTGAGGGCTGGCGTCTTGGGTCTCGGTGAGGGTGGCGGTGGCCTGTTTGCCGTCGAGTTTGAGGCGGAGGCGGTACCATTTGCCGAGTTTCACTTTGTCGGGGCCGAAGACGATGGGGGCTTTGCCGGTGCCGATGAGGACGGCGGGATTCTTTTCGCCTCGGACGCAGAAGCCGGTGTAAGGCGTGTTCAAATTGGCGGATTTGAGAATCTGGAAGTCGGCGATGAATTCGCCGTTGGCGATTTCGGCTTCACTCCAGAGCGGAGTGCCTTCCTGGCCGTCGGTGGTGACGAGTTGGAGATTCCAGTTGGAGGTTTTCCATCGCGATTCGGCATCGGCGGGCATTTTCCAGCCGCGGAAATCGAGACCGTTGTAGAGATGCTTCCAGCCTTGATCGAGCGGTGCGGAATCGGCGGCGGTGGCGCCAGTGCTGGGCAGTTCTTTGATGCGGACGTTGCGGAACTCGACGGGTGCGCCTTCGGATTCGAGGGCGAGGTAGCCTTTGCGCCAAAAGCATTTGTCGCCGCCGGAGACGACCTTGCCATTCACGGCGAGTGTGAGCGTGCCGTTGTTGCCGGTGATGCGGTAGTGGTTCCATTCGGGCGAGGGTTTGCTGCGTTCCTCGCTGGGGAAGCTGCGCTGGCCGTTGTGGTCGCCATGCGGCTCCATGGTGGCACCGTGGATGGGAAAGACATCGCCATGCGTGGTGAACCAGCGTGGCTTGGTGGGATCGGCCTTCTTCATGTAGCCGTTCTCGAGCACCTGAACCTCAATGCCGCGCAGGAAGGGTACGCCGGGAGCGGAGATGGGGCTGCCCCAGATGAAGACGCCGGAATTCCCGCCGCTGGTGAGGTGCCGCCACTCGCACTCCATGATGAAGTTCTCATACTGCTTCTCGGTGCGCATGGCTCCGGTGGGGATGCCGGTGCAGCGCACAACGCCGTCCTTGATGCTCCAGGTTTCGGGAGCGCAGTTCGCATTCACCCAGCCGCTGAGATCCTTGCCGTTGAACATCGGAACGAAGCCCTCGTCATCGGCGGCGTGGGTGAAGGTGAGCGCGGTGGAAAGTGCGAAGGCGCAGAGGAGCGAGGTTGGTTTCATGCGGCAAGAGTACGCTGCCGAAGGTCAAGGCTTCGCAGTCAAAGTGTCAAGGTGGTCAAGTGTCGCTGTCCTGACCTCCTTGACGAATCTTGACTGCTTGACTCTCTGCTTGATCACCCAAACAGCGCTGTCACCGCCTTGCCACCGTCCGTCAGCGGCACAGGGCGTGAGCCGTCCATGAGTTCCTTGTTCGGATCGATGCCCATTGCGGCGTGAACCGTCGCGTGGAAATCAACAAGCGGCACGGGGTTCACGACAGGTTTCTTCGCCAGTTCGTCGGAGACGCCATACGCGCCGCAATGCTTCAGACCACCACCGGCGAGCACCATCGAGAACGTGGTGCCCTGATGACCGCGTCCGCCGCGTCCGTCGAATTCTGGTGGGCGGCCGAATTCGGTGCCGACAACGATGAGGGTCTTGTCGAGGAGCTTCTGGGTCTTCAAATCGCGAATCAACGCGGCGAGCGCGGTGTCGAGTTCCTGGATGAGCAGATGCTGATTGGCGCTGCCTTCATTGTGAATGTCCCAGCCCGTGCCGTTCATGAAGTTGAGGTTGTGCGAGACTTCGATGAAACGTACACCGGCTTGGACCAGACGACGCGCGAGCAAGCAACGCTGGCCGAACTCGCCGCCGTAGTCGTTGCGCAGGTCTGCGGACTCCTGCTTGAGATTGAAATGCTTCATGAACTGCGGCCCGGAGAGCTTCAAGGCCTGCGCTTGCGCGGTCTGGTAGTCGGCAATGGCCGAATCCTTCGGCGAGCGCTCCATCAGCGGCTGTAGCAGTTTCGCGCGAGTACTAGCGCGACTTTCATCGACAAAGTCGGGGCGGGTGAAGCCGGAGGGGCCGGTGTTGGTGTCGGTGAGATAGACATAGCCCGACTTCGCCCCGAGAAAACCCGGCCCACGGCTCACATTCGGATAGCCGATCAAAATATACGGCGGCACCTCAGGATTGGCCGCGCCCCGCTCATGCGCGATGATCGAGCCGATGCTCGGATAGACCACATTGCCGGAGATCATGCGTCCGGTATGCACGATGTTCGTCGCGAAGGCATGCTCGTCGATGACCGCATGGTTCACCGTGCGCATCACCGTCACATGCTCCATCACCTTCGCCGTGCGGCTCAGATGCTCCGTCACCTGCACGCCCGGCACAGTGGTGTCGATGGCTTTGTACATGGAACCGGCGACTTTCGTCTTGCTCTTGTTATCCCCGAGCTTCTTCGGATCAAAGGTGTCGATCTGCGCCATGCCACCGCCGAGCCAGATGAAGATGCAATGCTCCGCCTTGCCCTTCGGCGTGTGGACGGGCGTGTTGTTCGCGAAAAGAGGCGCGGCACCGAAAGCGGCGGCTTGGGTGAGGAAGGAGCGGCGGTTCATGAGATTCATCACTCTATCAAACGCCGATCCGAGCCGTTTTTCACGCCGCATGGCACCTCACTTTCGTGGGGGATCAGTACAGCCAGTTTTCCACCTTGAGGCCGGGCACCAGCTCTGGACTTTCTATCTGAACAGCAGCGTGGACGCTCGATAGGTGCAACTTTGGGCGGGCCCCTACTGCCGCCCCGGCTTTGTTTGCTTTTTCAAAGGCCTTCCGAACCTGGGAGCAGAAACGGGGATTCTCTGAAACCGCTCCGCCAAATCCACAGTTCAACCCGTATGCGAAACGCATTTGTCGTCTTCATTTTTACCAGTCTGGTCCACGCCATCGTCGTCTCGGCACAGTCTCCTTTGACCATGGACTCGCCTGCTCCTGGGCAGTTCGGCCTGAACTACGCCAGCAGCCTGAATCATCCCTGGCGGCTCATGGCGAGTGATGATCTGACCCTCTGGCGCTACGATCCTGCGGTCACCGTGGGAAATGGCGGCGTGCAGTCGGTGATCAAGTCAGCAGCCGGGGTGGAGCGCCGATTCTGGCGTGTCACAGATTTCCCACCAGATGCGGGCTACAAGATGACTGCTGGCCCCTACACGGTGGCACCGTTTGCGGATGAGTCCTGGGTGGACACGGCTCGCGGCTACACCATGCCGGTGCGGATTTACGCACCCGCCATCGGCCAAGGGGGCGCTCCCTTCCCCATCGTCGTGCTCTCGCATGGTCTCAGTGGGTCGATCGGTGCGTTTGACACGCTTTCTGCCTATCTGGCCAGTCACGGTTATATTTGCCTCATGATCGAGCACGACGACACCCGCACTCTGAGCCGTGTCGCGCGGCCGCTGGATGTGACGTTTGCCATCGACGTGTTGCTCGCCAGTCCGACCCATCCGCTGCTCGCCGGGCGTGTGGACGGGGCTCGCATCGCCCATAGCGGGCATTCCTTTGGTGCTTTCACCACGCTGGCGGTGCTGGGGGCGCAGTATCACATCACGGATAACGAGGCCTCTGCCATCGTGAGTTATCCCGATGCTCGGGTGAAGTGCGGTGTGCCGCTATCACCGCAGGGTGCCACCACGCTGGGGTTGTTCAGCGGGTCGTGGGATCTGATCACACGGCCATCACTCACCATGCACGGCACGCTCGACACCGCACCCGGCACTCCGGTGGCGATCACGCGCCGCCAGCCGTATGATGAGATGCCCGCTGGCAACAAAGCTCACCTCACCCTGGATGAAGGCATTCATTCCGACTTCAGCGACACCGGCATCGCCGATCACGGGAACTACTATTCGCGATGGTATTTCCCCGCCATGCTCGCCTTCCTCGACACCCATCTCAGCGGCAATGCCACTGCTGCAGCGTGGCTCGATGCGCTCACTCTGACACGTCTGAGCAGCGGTGTGGTGCTGCTGGAAACGAAGTGATTTTTCTCACGAAAAATCATGGAGCCGCACGGCCATGCACCATTAGCAGCATCCGTTTCTCACATTGGCAAAACTACGGGCTGAAGGCCCACTCGGGAGCATTCAGCATGGCCCAGAGGACGTCTTCCATGCGGGTGCGCCATTGAGCGTCGAGTTTTTCGGTGGGAGGATCGCCTTGGCGGGCGGCGGTTTCCTGGGCCATGCGGACGGTGGTGGCTTCGCCGTCGAGGTGGTTGGACCAACTGACGTACTTCTCACGCGAGCGTGTTGGCTTGGAGCTTGGGGCCTGGGGCTTGGAATGACGGGTGTCGAAGTCGGTGCTGAGGTGCTGGATGTAGAGTTCGCGTTCCTGGGCGGTGGGCTTGCGGGTGAGGAGCTTCAAGAACAGGGTGTCGATGAGTTCATCCACTGACCGTGCTTTCACTGCGATGTCGGTGACACCGTGGTCGTCGCTCAAGCGCGTGAGCCAGACTCCGAGGGTGCCGTTGCTGAGGATTGCGGGCTGGAGGACGTTCGGGTCGGCATCGCGTTTGCTGATGGGGTCTTGGCGGCTGCCGCGCCAGCCGAAGGCTCCGAGCACGTCGGTGACGGCCTGGATTCTTGGCAGGGCGAGGCTGGGGCGGTCGCGCTCGTTGCTGGTGCTGGTGAGCATCCATGAGCGATGCGGTTTGCCCATGTGGATGGCGTTTTTGAGATCGCGAGTGTTGTCGATGTCGAGGCAGACTTCCTCGGTGTGGAAAGGCTTGCCGGTGGCGGCGAACAATGAGTCCACGATCTGCTCGGCCTGGAGACGACGCGGGGCAGGGGAAGTGTAGAGCGGGCTGGTTTGTTTTAACTCGGGATCGGTGGCGCGTTGGTAGGCGTGGCTGTTCAAGATGAGACGGGCGAGGTTTTTCACATCGTAACCGCCGCGCACGAATTCGCGACCGAGCCACTGGATGAGTTCTGGATGCGTGGGTTTGCCTTTCTCCCAATCTTCTACGGGCTCGACGATGCCACGGCCCATGAAGCGGGACCAGATGCGATTGGCGGTGACTTGCGCGAAGCGCTCGTTCTGCGGCGCGGTGATCATGGCGGCGAGTACGTCGCGTGTGTCCTTCGGATCTTCGGCGAGTTTGCCAGCGGACTCGTCGCAGAACTCGGCAAAGGGCCACTTCGGCTGCACTTTGGTGCCAGGCATGAGTGTGACCTGAATGAGCGGTTTGCGGCCACCGGCGTGGATCTTGTCCATCGGCACGCTACTGGTCTTCGGCACTTCGATTTCTTTCGTGCCGAGCATGGCGGCGAGTTCGAAGAGGTCTTGCTGCAAGGATTTACCGGTGGGCGAGTCGTGGCAGCGTGCGCATTTCATTTCTACACCGAGGAAGGCGGTGCTGACGATGGTTCCTTTCGCGGCCATCGGCACATCGTTCTGCGATGCAGTGCCAAAGCCGGCTGGTCCGCCGAGACGCTCGCTGCCCTTCATGCGCAGGAGTTCGGTGACGAAGAAATCCATCGGCTTGTTGTCCTTCAGCGACTCGTAAAGCCACCAGCGGAAGGGGCCAGTGTTGTTGAGTGTGGGATTGAGGATGTTCGGGTTTTCGGCGAGCACGTCTTGCCAGTAGCCCATCCAATTGTCAGCCCAGCGCGGGTCATTCAACAGGCGGTCGATGGCAGCTTTGCGGTCGGGATTCTTTTGGAATGCCTCGATCTCTGCCAGCGTCGGCACGACGCCGATGGTGTCGATGGTGACACGGCGTAGGAAGTTCAGATCATCGGTCAAAGGCGTGAGTGTGAGGTGATCAGCGCGGATGTCAGGCCAGTGAGCGCCTTCCTTGATCCAGGTGGTGAGCAAAGCGATCTCGTCCTTGGTTAGCGGCTTGCCTTTCGGCGGCATGACTTCGTCTTCATCGTCGGAGGTGATGCGGGCGATGATGGCGCTGTGATCCGGTTTGCCAGGCTCGACGGCGGCACCGTCGGATTTGCCGCCTTTGAGCGCGTCGGTCAGTGAATCGAGATGCAGGCCGCCCTTGGCCTTCGCGCCGCGATGGCATTCGTTGCATTTGGCCTCAAGAATGGGCATCACATCTTTGAAATAGTCGATGCTGCCTTTGTGCGAGTCCTGTTCCTTCACGCCGTCGATGCGCGCGGCGATGAAATGATCGATCTCGTTGCTGGCGGGGAAGTTCTTCGGCAGTTCGGGCACCTTCACAGGCTCCGCTTTCGCGAACCATGCCTTCGTGGCCTCGCGGCGCTTTGCCCAATATGGATCCGACTTCGCACGCAGTTCGGCACGCTTCTTCGCATTCACGACATCGTAGTGCGCGGTGCGTTCCTTCTCGTATTCGGCCCAGCCAGCGTCGTTGTAGGCCACTTCGCGTTTGCCAGCGGTGACGAGCTGCCAGGTTTCAGTGCCCTGTTTCGACCAAGCGACGACGGTTTCGCCGAGTTCGGGACGACGCATGCTTTTACCGGCGAAACTGCCGACCACCGTCTCCAGCACGATGAACTGCGGCTTGCCGGTGCCTTCAAACTCACACCACGATTCGCGATTGCCCGGCGGGGCGAAGCGGAAGTCAGTACCGAGGTCGAGATAGTCTTTCTGATCTGCCACGAGGTGATGGCCGTCGCTGTCGCTCGGCGGGAAAGGCGTGGTGAGGATGGTTTTGCCGTCGATGTAGAGATTTGTGGCACCACGAGCACGCAGCAGGAGGCGATGCTTGCCTTTCGGGAAGGTCACGCTGGCAGCGGCACGCAGCAGGAAGGGCACGTGACGTTCGCCGCGCACACCGGTATCGACATATTTCTGCGGCACGTCGAGGAAGCCAAGCACGTCCTCCGTGTAGGTCTCGGCGACCTTGGGCGGCTCGCTGGGCCACGCATTCGAGTCGGGCATGCCTTCTTCGGCCAATTGCACGAGCACGCGGCCTGCGGGCACCTGTTTTTTCGCGATGGGAGGCGGTGGTGGAACGAATTGATACTTCGCTTTGAGCGCATCGGTGTCGATGGCACCGCGATAGATCGCCACTTCATCAAGCCAGCCATTGAGCGAATGCGAGGAGGCCAGGGTGGAACCGCTGCCGATCATGAGCGCGTCGCCATCGGTCACTGGAGCACGATCTGTCTCGCCGCCCATGTCCCAGACGCCGTCGGTGGGCTGGCCGTCGATGAAGCCCTTGATGCTTTTGAGTTTTCCGAACGTGTAGGTCACCGCGATGTGGTGCCAGCCTTGCAGCGGCATGGTGTCCTTTGACCACCAGCGATGCCAGTCGCCCTTTTTGCCAGGAACATCGGCGCTGTGGAACAGGAAGCCGATCTGTGCTCCGCCCTTCGCTGTTTGCAGACGCAGCGCGTAGTTTTGGTTTTCTGCGCCGAACTCCTTCGTGCCGAGGCGTCCTTTGCCGATGATGTAAGGCGTGCCGCTGGCTCCAGGAGCCTTCACCCAGGCTTCGAGCGTGATCGTTTCGTTCAGGCCGAAGCGCAGTTCCTCGCTGTCCGCGACCTTCAGCGCCTTTTTGCCATCGCCGATGAAACGAATGGCCGTGTTGTCCTTGGCGAAGCCGGGATACGTCGGCGCGCGCGGGCCGGGTTCCGTGGCGTCAGCGAAGCTCCACTGCATGACCGGCTTGGCGACGACCTTGTCGGAAATGTCATTGCCCGCGTTGCTGTCGTTTTGGGTGAAAGCGGAAGGGGCGAATGCGAGGGATAGGAGGAAGAGGGTGAAGGACTGGCGCGTCATGCTGCTATCAACGACTATTTGGGACTGGTTTCAGCATTTTGGCACCCCACTTTAGTGAGGGGATCAATCGAGCGGATGCTACTCCAGGAGTGTCTGCTTATGGAGTCCTTACCAACCTCCAGAATCTTGGCCCAAGGCATCCAAAGAAAAAGAGTTCATCGATGGCACGAGTCATGAGGAAGGGGGGAATCTAGGAAGCCGCTCTCTGCCTTCCGTTTTACACTTTTCCCATTTGTCATCCCCACCTCTTGCGTCACCGCGCTCTTGCGCTATGGAAACCGACGAAGGCCGTTTGATCTCCACCTGGTTGTCGTTCCCCCCGTCCCCATGAAACATCCGTTCGCCTCCGCTCTACTCCTGCTGGTGCTCGCCGGCGCCTCCGCGTCGGCCATCGTCATCCCCGATCCGTTGCCCCCGGCACCGGAACCCATCGAGGACATCCTGCGTCTCCAGATCTTCCTCGACACGCAGCTCTTCGGTCCCGGCAAGCTCGACGGCCGTCCCGGCGAGTTCACCACCAAGGCCCTCAAGCGTTACCAACGCGCGCAGGGTTTCCCCGAGACCGAGCTTGAAGCGCACACCCTGGACCTCGCCAGCGTGCCGGAGACTTACACCACCTACACCATCCGCCCCGAAGACCTCACCTTCGTCGGCGACCTGCCCCGCCAGCCCTCCGCGCAGAGCCGGAAAAAGTACCTGCCCTACGACTCGCTGCTGGAGTTCCTGACCGAGCGCTTTCACAGCGCGCCCGAACTCCTCGAGTTCATCAACCGCCCGCTCAAGCTCAGCGCCCTCAAGCCTGGCGACGTCGTCAAAGTCCCCACCGTGCAGCCTTTCCTCATCGAGCAGCTCACCGAGGTGCCCAAACTGCCCGAAGTTCCCGAGTATCAGACCCGCATCATCAAGATCGACACGCGCGAGAAGCTGCTCGGCCTGTGGGAAGGCGAGAAGCTGCTCGCCAGTCTGCCCATCACCCCCGGCAGCGGCCACCTCGCCACGCCCCCCGGCACTTGGCGCATCGTCGGCATCACGCAGTTGCCTACCTTCCGCTGGGACAAAAGCGTGCTCGAGTACGGTGTGCGCAGCGGGAACTTCTACGAGCTGCCCATTGGCCCGAACAATCCTGTTGGCGTCATGTGGATCGGCCTCAACCGCGCCGGCATCGGCATCCATGGCACCAACCAACCGCAGACCATCGGCCGCAGCGCCAGCCACGGCTGCATGCGCACCGCCAACTGGGATGTCGTGCGGCTCGTCAAGCTGATCAGCCAGGGCATGACCGTCACCATCGAAGGCCCGCCGCCTGATCCCCGGCCCGTGATCGCCAAAAAAGCCATTCCGCTGCCGCCGCCTCCCGAGCCGCCCAAGCGTGGCTTCTTCAAGTGGCTCTTTGGGAAGAAGTAGGCGGAATCGTGCTCGATTCAGAGCTGCCGCACGCGGCCTCGGCGGATCATGCCGAAGCTACTTCCGCCACAGCCATTTCATCGCCTCCGGGAAGAGGCTCGCGCCATGCTTGCTGTTATGCGCGCCATCGCCAAAGGCGAAGGTGAAATCATACTGTTGGTAGGCCAGCGCCTTGGCCATCTGCTGGTTCGCCAGCGGCCAGTTGCCAAAGGGATTGTCCAGATCGCTGCTGCCATCTTGCAGGTAGATGCGCAGCGGTTTGCGCTCCGTCAGGCGGATGATCGAGGGATACACATGCCCGCCCGCCAGATCGACGTAGCTGCCGATGGTGGAGAACACTTTGCGGAACTTGTCCGGCCGCTCCCAGGCCACGGTGAAGGCGCAGATCGCCCCGCTGCTCGCTCCCGCGATGGCCCAGCCTTCCGGGTTGTCCGTCAGCTTGTAGTCCTTCTGCACCTGCGGGATGATTTCTTCGAGCAGGAAGCGCGCATACGTGTCGCCCAGCGTGTTGTACTCCTTGCCACGGTTGTTGTTCTTCCACGCGCTCGGCGGCTTCGTGTCGCCAAGGTGGCCCGGATTGATGAAGATCGCGATGGTGGGCCGCATGTCCCCGCTGGCGATGAGATTGTCGAACACCACCGGCACGCGCCACGCGCCCTTCACACCGACGTAGTCATGCCCGTCCTGAAAGACCATCAGGTTCGCTGGTTGCTCCGGCTTGTACTGCGCTGGCACATAGATCCACCAGTCACGCTTCGTCCCCGCATAGATCTTCGACTCATGCACCGGCATCGGAATCACCTTCCCCTTCGGCACCGCCGGGTTTTCCTGGGAGAGCGGACCGAGTTGGTAGTCATCCACTGCCAGAACAGAGAATGAGAGCGCAAAATGAACGGCAAAGAGTGTGCGTGTCAGCATGGTCGCGCATCATGAGGATTGGCCGCATGAGCGTCAAGCAGGATGGCGGCAGTCGGCCTACTCCAGCCAGTTCTCGAATTTCAGGCCGGGAACTTTGCCAAAGTCCACCACGTTGCGGGTCAGCAGCGTGGCATCATGTGCCAGTGAGATGGCGGCGATTTTGAGGTCGTTCGTGCCGATGCGGACACGCTTTTTCTCCAGGGCCTCGTATTCAGCCACCGACTCCTCATCCAGCAGCAAGATCGGCCAGCGCGCATGGGATTCGACCGTGCGGATCAAGCGCGCATACGCGGTGATCTGGCTGCGGGGCTTGGCGTGACGTTTGATTTCCACCAGCCAGCCGCGCAGTTGCTCCTCACAGGTCACGGCGGTGATGAACGCATCATCGTGGGCTTGTTCCAGCCTGGCCAGCAGTCTCGTCCCGGCGGGTGAGCGCACTTCCAGCTCGCTCAGGTGATCCGTGTCGAGCACCAGCATGGCATTCAGCGGGTTTTCCGTCCTTTGCGCCACTGCGCTCCCGCTTTGAAGGCCCGGCGGGTCATGGCATCATCCGGCAGCACACCCACTGTGCTGCGCCAGTCCTTCGCCACTGGCGCGAGGCCCAGCACTTTGTCACGCAGCACTTCAAATTCAGTTTCGAGCGTGGCGAGGCGTGCGCCGACGGTGGGACGTTTGGTGAGTGTCTTGCTCATGACCGGAGGCTAGCAGCAAGGAGGGAAACGCTCCAGCTTTTTCATGCGGTGGTGCTCGCAGCAGGACGTCGCAGAAAAGACATTGGCATGAACACTCGACGTCTTGGGGGGCGGAGTGCTGCGGGCTCGGAGGCCCGCGCTCCATCACACCGCAAACCTCTCCCCATCCTGCCGCGCTCTGCCCAGCGTCACCCAGCTCTCCAGAATCTCCTGCAAATCCGCCGCCTTGGCGCGGGAGAAGGATTGGGTGAGTTCTTCAGCGGTGACGGCTTGGCCCGCCGCATGCAGCGCCTGTTCCGTCGCGCGGATGCGTTCGGCCAGCGGCTTCGGCCAGGGCTGCCGCACGGGCTTAGAGCTTAGGGCGGAGGGCGTAGAGCCAGATTTGGCCTTCGCCCCCTTCTCCTGCTTGAGCGGCAGCTCATCAGACTCTTCGCCCTTCGCTCTTGGCCCTTGGCTCTGATACTCCGGCCGCAGCCAGTGGATGACGCCGCGTTGCTCATCGGCGGCGCGTTGGGCGTTGAGGGTGACGAGGCGGCTGAGGATTTCGGCGTCGGTCAGCGTCGTGGGCCAGCCGTAGGCGGCGCACACGGCGGCGTCGAGGTCGTCGTGGAGTTGTTTGAGCAGAGAGACGAGGCCACGGTCGTGGATGAGGCGTTCTTTGTCGGTCAGGGCGGCGGGCTTGGGCATTGTAGTCCCGCCTTGAGGCGGTTCTGGGGACTCCAAGGCACCGCCTGAAGGCGGAACTACAATACTCCTGAGCTTCTCCAGCACGTTGTACATCCCGGTCAGCGTCAGGCCGGGATGCTGGGCCTGCACGCGCTTGCGGTGCGCGTCGAGCTCCTCCGCCACGGCCCGGATGCGCTCCTGTTCCGCTTCTCCGCACAACGGAAATGGAAACTTCTCCATGCAATCGGAGTGATTGTAAGTGGAGTCGTTGCCAACACCAAGCCATCCTCCCGCAGCGTTCGCAAACACCACATGGACGTGTGATGAGAGCACGCCAAGAGCGAAACCATCGTCGAACGCCATCACCAACACCTTGCTCTCAGGGAGATACTCCGAGCTCACGAATTGAAACACGCGATGCCTCGCTGTTCGTGACGTGACTATAAAGCGATCAAGTCCTTTGAGTGCTTCACGGAAGCGCCCCCGAGGCTCAGCATGGATCCACCAGTCGGTTCGATACTTCTCGCGAGCATTCGTGAGCCTCTCTGGCCGCACACGATCATAGAGACGTTGAAAAGCATCTGGATACTTTGTGCGGAGCTCTTCGACGGTCAGTCCAATCGTATCAATCACATACAGCTCGCGTGTTTCTTGCATCAGATCGCGACCGGTGATGTAGGGGCGTAATAAAGCAGACCTTGTACTGCCTGCTAAGCCTGTAAGTTCTTCAGGCGTGACCACAAAGCCTTGTCCTGAAAGCTGCACACCAGGATTTGCCAATCCATAGTTTGCCTTGAGCGGAGTGATATTCGAAATGTTAGAACCGACGGTTAGATCGCCAAAGATCTTGCCGTGCTTCGTCGGCGCAAACTTCACGATGGACGAGCCATCGTCGTGCGGTTCCTCTTCCGTGACTTCGAGCAAATCGCCTTCGCTCTCACCCGCGACACCCACGGTCATGGCGATGCGCACGGCGGCACCTTCAGCCGTGTCCACCCACGGGTGATCGGGGATGGCGAAGGCGAGGGAGAGCGGCGGTTTGGCGCTGAGATGAAGCTGCACCACGCGGCGGGCGAAGGTCTGGCGCAGGCTGTTGGTGGTGATGAGACCGAAGCGCTGTGCTTTGCCAGTGCGGACGAGTTCGGCGGCCTTGTGCCACCAGTAGAGCACGAAGTCGGCGGAGTCGGGCACGTCGGGATACGCGGCACGCAAGGTTTCCGCGTAGCCGTCGCCCAAATCCTCACGCACCTTCACTTTGCCGATGAAGGGCGGATTGCCGACGATGTAATCGGCTGCGGGCCAGAGGGCGGGACGTGGTTTGGCATACGCGAGCAGCGGCACGCGTTTGGTTTCATCCGGCAGTTCGCGATTCGTGACGGGATCGATGCGGAGACTGCGGCGATCCCAGACGGTGCGGATGTTGCCGTCGGCATCGCGCAGGGGCTGCGGCTCGCCGTCATAGGCCAGCACGGCGTCGCGGCACTCGATGTTCTTGAAGGCGCGCAGGATCGGCTCCGGCGGGGTGCGCTGGCCGTGGATGCGGAAGTGCCACTGCAAGTAGCCGATCCACAGCACGAGTTCGGCGATGGAGGCGGCACGCGGGTTGAGTTCGATGCCGAGGAACTGGTGGGGATCGATGGTGTGCGTCTCCAGCTCGAGCTTCATGTCCTCGCCGAACTGCGAGCCGACATCGAGCACCTCGCCTTCGAGGATTTTGAGATGCTGCAAGGCGACGTAGAGAAAGTTGCCGCTGCCGCAGGCGGGATCGAGCACGCGCAACCTGGCAGAGCTTGTCGTGAAAGGTGTTGATCTCCTTGCGCGCCTTCTTGAGGTCGTCGGCACGCGCATGGGTGATGGCGGCGGCGCGGACGTTCTCCCATTCCTCGCGCAGCGGCTCGATGACGGTGGGCAGCACGAGGCGCTCGACATACGCACGCGGCGTGAAGTGCGCGCCGAGGGCGTGGCGCTCCTCCGGCACGAGGGCGCGCTCCAGCAGCGTGCCGAAGATGGCGGGCTCGACGTTCTTCCACTGCTTGCTGGCCGCCTGCTTGAGCAGGCCGAGCTGGAGGCCGTTCACGGGCAGCACGATGTCATCGGCAAACAGGCCGCCATTGAACTTGAGCAGCTTTTTGCGCAGCACGACGGAGATGCTCTTGCCGGTGCCGGTGTTCATCTCACGGAACAGCGTGCTGAGCAGCTCGGGGAAGCCGATGCCGTCCTTCGGCACGGAATTCAACAGCTCGGTGAAGGCGTGGTCGGGCAGCAGGCCCACGTCTTCGGCGAACATGCAGAACAGGCAGCGCGTGAGGAACTGGGCGACGACTTCGGGGTCGTGCTTTTCCTGTTCGAGGGACTTCGCCAGCTCGGCGAGATAACCGGCGATCTCGCGTGTGACCTCGGCGCTGACCTTCGCGGGATCGAGCGCGGCGGGGTTCGTCCAGATGAGGCGCAGGCGTTCGCGGATGTCCTCGCGCTCCAGATCCTTGAGCTGGATGCGGAAGGTGCGCGGGTCGGGGAACGGCAGGTAGGCCTTCCCCGCCTGGGTGAAGTCGGCATAGACCTCGAAGCTGTGGCCCACATCGCAGACGAGGATGAAGGGCGGATTCGGCTCCTCGGCCGGCAGGGAGCGCACATAGCGCTCCGCCTGGCCCTTGGCGCGGATCATGGCGTCGTCCCAGGAGCCGGTGCCGCGCACGGGGCCGGACTTTTTCACACCCGCGATGGCCCCGGCCTCGATGGCGGCGGCTTCCAGGGCGGACTGCTCCAGCTTCTGCGCGGTGAACTGCTTCGATTCGAGCACGAAGTGCGCACGGCGGTAGAGATCGAGGAAATTCGTGCTCTGCCCGCCCGGCACCTTCACCGGATACTCAAAGCTGTAGCCGTCCGCGTGATTGTGCGAGGGCGGCGGGACGCCGAGGAGCTGCGTGAGGCCGATGAGGAAGGATTGCGAGTTCGCCCGCTCATTGGACTCCGCCTTGGACCAGTGGTCGATGAAGGCGGTGGGAGTGGTGAGAGCGGTCATCGGAGAGGGTGGCAACAGGAGAGATGGAGTGCTGGAGTGTTGCTGCGCTGATGAAAGCGGAAGTGTGTTGGGATGGCAAGAGGTGGAATGGATTTGCGCGGAATGACGAAGCGAGTGGGAACCGGGATCAGGGATCGGGGATCAGAACATTTAGGCATTAGATCGAGTAATGTTTTGACATCAAAGCCCCTCACTCACTAAAATCATTCATATGTGCTCTGAAAGCTCCTTGTCTGCCTGATCGAGATTGCGCCAACCCTCATACCCTATGAAATACGTCCACGCCTTCCTCGCACTCCTGTTATGCTCATGTGCCGCCACGACGCAGACCAAGAACCCAGCCCAATCGTATGCGAACACCCAGGTGTTTCGTGAAAAGGATGGTGCGCTGCAGGTGGTCGCAGATTGGGATGCCATCGCCCTCTCAACAACGACAGACCCGCCAATGGCGGTCCTTGGGGGTCTTAAAGGGCGCATTGTCGGCGGGAAATGCGCTTATGCATATTACATCATTGATTGCGAGTACCAAGCCAAGGCTGGGTCCATGCAGGTGGCGGAGGAAGATATTAGCACCAAAGTCAGAGAGCTCCCTTATACCAGAGGCATGCTGGAGCAGGCAGCCCAAGGCCAGGGGTTGCATGTGCCCCTGCCCCAATGGCGGACACGCCAGGTTCTCTCCGCCGCCTATGTGCGCGGCTTCCTGCAAAAAATAGATGAGACCCTGGCCCATCCACCCACTGCACTCCGACCATCGGCGGTGCCATGGTATCGCCGTTGACATGCAGACCTCGGAGTGACGACGGCAGTGGTCAGAGGAAAGGGGTCTTCCCCGGACGAAAGGGTATGGCTGCCGCGCCGAATGGTATCGACCCCGCGCCGTCCATGGAATACCCCGCGCGGCGCGGGGTGTCCGCTCCGCCGTCCGGTATCGCCCCCGCGAGAAATGGGAGAGCCGCCCATTCGGCCGGGACCGCTGCTGGCGGATGTGGTTTTCACCCACGCCTGGAGATGACCGCACACGGAGTGTCCGGTCCACTTCATGGCAGACCCATCACGCAATCCGCCCGCAGCACTGCTTGAACTTCTTGCCGCTGCCGCAGGGGCAGGGGTCGTTGCGGCCGACCTTGCTGTGGTCGGGCTTGGGCTTGTTCGAGCCGGCGCTGGGAATGATGAGGCGGGGACCGTCGCGGCCGGGATTGGGCGGAGCTTCTTCCCCTCCCTCCTCGTCTTCCTGGCGGCGCTGCGGCGCTGCGGACTCGCCGCTCTGCTGGGCGGCCATCTGGGCGAGGAACTGCTCAAACGCGGCAAGCTGCTGGGTGCTGCGGAAGAGGTTGCCGAGGACTTCGCCGTTGATGTTGTTCATCAGCTCCGCGAAAATCGTGAAGGCCTCCTGCTTGAACTCGATGAGCGGGTCTTTCTGGCCGTAGGTGCGCAGGCTGACGCCTTCCTTCAAGGCATCGAGCGCATACAGATGCTCCTGCCACAGGCGGTCGATGGCATTGAGGAGGATCATCTTCTCGATCTCCTGCAAGGCCGTCGGGTTGGCGTTGCCGACCTTCACGCCGTAGGCATTGAGGATCTTCTCCTTCAACCACGCGGACTTGGCGTCGAAGTCGAGCGCCTTGAAGGCGTCGTCGAACTCGCGCAGGCCGATCGGGAACGTGGTGTTCACCCACTGGAGCAGGTTGTCGTAATCGGCCTCGCTGTCGTCCTTGGCATCCTTCGGCACGAAGACGCTGAGACGCTCGGTGATGCCCTTCTCCACGGCCTCATTGATGAGGATGCGGGTGTCGTTGCTGTTGAGCACGTCGTTGCGCCATTCATAGACGACCTCGCGCTGCTGGTTCATCACGTCATCGTATTCGAGGACGCGCTTGCGCCAGACGTAGTTGCGCTGCTCGACGCGCTTCTGCGCGGTTTCGACGCTACGATTGAGCCAGGGGTGCTGCAACTCCTCGCCTTCCTTCATGCCGAAGCGCTCCATCATCTTCGTCATGCGCTCAGCGGCGCCGAAGTTGCGCATGAGATCGTCTTCAAAGCTGAGGAAGAATTTGCTCTCGCCTGGATCGCCCTGACGCGCACTACGACCGCGCAACTGGCGGTCCACACGACGTGATTCATGGCGTTCCGTCGCCAGAACGAACAAACCGCCGAGATCAGAGACGCCTTCGCCCAGTTTGATGTCGGTACCACGACCGGCCATGTTGGTGGAGATCGTCACAGCACTGCGATGACCGGCGCGGGCGACGATTTCAGCCTCCTGGCGGTGGTACTTCGCATTGAGCACGTTGTGCGTGATCTTTTGCAGCTTGAGCATGCGGGAGACCATTTCGGAGGCCTCGACACTGGCGGTGCCGACGAGGATCGGCTGGCCCTTGGCGTTCAATTCGCGGATCAGGTCGATCACGGCGGCGAACTTTTCGCGGCGGGTCTTGTAGATGCTGTCGTTGTGATCCTTGCGCTTCACCGGACGATTCGTCGGGATGGTGAGCACGTCGAGATTGTAGATGTCATGGAACTCGGCGGCGTCCGTTTCCGCCGTACCGGTCATGCCACCGAGCTTCATGTAGAGGCGGAAGTAGTTCTGAATCGTGATGGTGGCGAGCGTCTGCGTCTCGGCGTCGATCTGCACGCCTTCCTTGGCTTCCACAGCCTGATGCAAACCATCGCTCCAGCGGCGACCGGCCATCTTGCGGCCAGTCTGCGCATCGACGATGATGACTTTGTTCTCCTCGACGACGTACTCGACATCCTTCTCATACAGGCAGAAGGCGCGCAGAAGCTGGCTGATCTGATGAATGCGCTGACCTTGATGAGAGAGGCGGTCCTGCATCTCGGTCTTCTTGCGCTGACGGGCTTCTTCGGAAAGCGAGGTGTCGCCGTCGATCTCGGAATACACGGTGGCAATGTCCGGCAGCACGAAGGCGTCCGGCTCATCGGGGCTGAGGAAATTGCGCCCCATCTCGGTGAGATCGGCGTCGTGGCTCTTTTCCTCAATGAAGTAGTACAGCTCCTCCTTGAGCTTGAAGAACTCGACCTTCTGCGTGTCGGCGTAGAGCGAGAGCTCGGCCTTCTCCATCGCACGACGGAGTTCCGGCTCTTCCATGCAACGGGCAAGCGCACGGTTCTTCGGCTGGCCCATGTGGACCTGGAAAAGTTTCAAACCAGCCTGCTCCAGCACCCCGGCGGCGGCGGCTTCCTTGGCCTCGGTGATGAGACGATTGCACAGCGTGTTCTGACGGCGCACGAGCTGATCCACGAGCGGCTTGTAGCGCTCGTACTGATGATTGCTCTCCGCCGCCATGACCGGGCCGCTGATGATCAACGGCGTACGCGCCTCGTCGATGAGCACGGAGTCCACTTCATCCACGATGGCAAAGTAATGACCGCGCTGCACCTGCTGCTCCTTGCTGGAGGCCATGCCGTTGTCGCGCAGGTAGTCGAATCCGAACTCGCTGTTCGTTCCATAAGTGATGTCGGCCTGATACTGCTCGCGACGGATGTGGCTGGGCTGGTCGTTCTGAATGCAACCGACCGTGAGGCCGAGGAACTTGTACAAGCTGCCCATCCACTCGCTGTCGCGTCGTGCGAGGTAATCATTCACCGTGATGACATGCACACCGCGGCCGGTGAGCGCGTTCAAGTACACCGGCAGCGTGCCGACGAGCGTCTTCCCTTCCCCAGTCGCCATTTCAGCGATCATGCCGCGATGCAGGGCCACACCGCCGACGAGCTGCACATCGAAGTGAATCATGTTCCAGCCCAGCGGCTGGTCGCAGACGACGATCTCGCTACCACACATGCGGCGGGCGGCGTTTTTCACCACGGCGTAGGCTTCGGGCAGGATGTCATTGAGCATCTTCTGCTCGATGGCGGCGAAGTCCGGCTGGATCGCGTTCCATGCCTCGCGTGCGCGGTCGATGCGCGTCTTCTTTTCATCCAAGGCCGCTGTGCGCCAGCGGCCCTGGGCGATGTAGTCGTCTTCCAGGGCCTGGAAATGCTGCTTCAGCGCGGCGAAGTACTGCTCCACCTGCTCCAGGCAGGCATCCACAGCGGCTTCGTCCGCGATGCGCAGGCTGACGCCGCCGAGGAACGGCGGAGTGTGGAAAGCGCGGAACTGGGCCTGCCACTTCTGTGTGCGCTCGCGCAGCGCGTCCTCAGGCTCCTGTTGCAGTTGCTCCTCGTGCCGGTTGATCTCGGCCACGGCGGGCATGAGCTTGCGCACGGTGCGCTGGTTCTTGGTACCGATGATTTTTTTGATGATCCAGTTGAACATGAGAAAAGAATTACGCCGACCGGCGCACAACGGCCGGGCTTGGGGGAGGCCGAATGTGGCGGAAGTCGGCGCTGGCGCAACAACTCAAACAGCAGCCTTCGGCCGCAGCACCGCTTCCTTCACCCGGCGCGGAATCATCGCGTTGCTCACCACCTCCGGCTTCACACTGCGCAGGAAATCGAGCAGGATCACCGGTGATTCGACGATCATGCGCTCGATTTGATCACGCCGGTGCGTCCACGGGCAGTTGCGGTGCAGGTAGTCAAGATCGGCGAGGATTTCCTCGACATCACCCTCGCTGAAACCGGCGAGCTGGAAGGCGTATGGATCGGAAAGTGGCATGGCTGCGGCGAACGGTGAAAGTGTGCAGATGAAATCGAGAATGCACGATCCGACAAGCGCTTCCACGCCACTTTTGGCAAACAAAACACGATTGACGGACAAGCCGGGCAGTCTTCGAAACCCTTTAGAAAGGCATAGTTGTCGAGGGGTGATAAGAGCTGCGGCGCTAATGTTGGAAGACTTGCGAAACAAGCAGTGCAAGCCAACAATCCACCATGCATTTCGACGACGAAGCGGTTCGGCGACATTTTAACACTTGGCACTGGTTGCTGGAAAACTTCGGCGGGCTCTCAGCGATAAGAGGAACCCGGCTAGCCCTGCCGCGTGACTTTGCGTCGATCCAGCCGACGCGGGATCATGCGTTTGCCGAAAAGACCTTCGAAATGGTAAAAACACTGATGGGCATGTCTGACTGGCCTTGCCGTCTGGGGCAGTTTCCCGATGGCAGCGAACAGAATGTGGCACGGCGGCATAGTCTCGACGGCGAGTGGAGTTCCAACGGACCTGCTGGGCTCTACATCAAGACCGAGGAGGGTGTGACCATCGGCTACTCGAACGCACAACTCGACAAACCCAGTGCGCTGGTCGCCACACTGGCCCACGAATTGTGCCACTACCTGCTGAAGATGGCAGCACGCAGTCATCCGCCTGGCGGCTGGCAGGATCACGAACTGCATACGGACACGGCCTGCGGCTTCATGGGCTTCGGAATCTTCGCCTGCAATGCTGTCTTCGATTTCCAGCAGTGGGGTGATCACCAGATGTCAGGCTGGAAGTGGTCGCGCCAGGGTTATCTCAGCGAAAGTGAGCATTCTTACTCGCTGGCCCTCTACTGCGCGCTCACCGGCATAGATGCCAAGACCGCCTCCGCGCACCTCAAAAACAATCCACGCGAGTATTTCGAGATGGCTCTCGATGACATTTCCCACCGCCCGGCAGAAATGGATAGGCTGCTGCGTGTGAAATGCCTTCCAAGGTCACTGCCGCCAATTTTAAGCATCGAATCCGAGTCGGATGCGTCAGTCGATTCCGCGCCGGACTCTGCCGCAGTGTTCACACGCATGGATGTCGAGGAACTCGGCCCTACGAAGCCGTGGTATGCGCCGCTGTGGGATTTTTACATGCGGCTTGCCTCCGCACAGGCCGGCGAATGCTGGCATGACAAGGAATTCGCCGCCATGGACCTGCTCCAGCCAGCACTGCGGCATGCGGTGCTTGCCATGCGCTTCACGCTACGTTTCGATGACCAAGGACTGCAAGGTGCCATCATTCTGGAAGAAGCAGATGAGCCCGCGCGCTCTGAACAAATGCTCCAAGAAACGATTCAAGCCTTTGAAGCGCTTCGCGACTGTCCTCGCGCCCGTTTTCTACAGATGCTGCTTCCTGGAATCGCCGTACATTTTGCCGAACTTGAACGAGCTGAGCGGGAAGAAACGCTGGACGAGTTTTTCTCACCACTTGATCAAGACGAAGCCTGGCGTGGCTTGGATCTGCTGTGGAATCACGAGTTGCGCCGCATGATTCGTGACAAGCCGATGACATTCGTGCATCCAGCAGGTTGAAATACCCTTGTAGCATTCACCTGTTCGTCGCGTTATCTGGCTGCTCATGCCCCGCATACTCTGGCAAAACACCGACATCTCCTGGCTCGCCGCCGTGGTGGTCGTTGTTGTTCTCGCGCTGCTGTGGGTGGGTTACCGCAGGTCGCCGTTGCGCGGATGGCGCCGCCTTGCCGCGACGTTGTGCAAGCTGGCGGCTCTCGCGCTGCTGGCGCTGTGCCTGCTCGATCCGCTGTGGACACGCACGCAGCCGAAGAAGGGTGAAAACGAGATCGTCGTGCTCGTGGATGCCAGCGCCTCACTCGATCTGGCGGAGTCTGCGGGTGGAGAAACCCGCGCGGCCCAGGTGCAGGCGGCTTTGGCCAGCGGCGCTGATGATGCGGCATGGATCAAGGCGCTGGGCGAAGATTTTCGGCTGCGGCTGATGACCAGTGGCCCGCAAACGAAGAGCGTGCCGCATTTTCGCGGATTGAAGTTCGACGGCACACGCTCGGATTTCTGCCGCACACTGATGACGCTGCGCACCGGCGGCTCGAACCTCGCGGCGGTGATTGTGGTGAGCGACGGCAACGCCACCGATGCCGCCGCATGGAAAACAGACGCCAAAGGCGCGCCCGTTTTCACCGTGCTGGCAGGAGAGAAAGCCCCGCAGCCCGATTTGAGCATCGTGGATGCCAGCGTGGCGACGAGCCCCTTTGAAGATGCGCCTATCACAATCACCGCACGCGTAAGTGGCAGCGGCAAAGGCACGCTCAGCGCGCTGGATGAGCAGGGAAAACCGATGGCAACGGAGAAAGTGACTTTGAGCGGAAACACACCGCAAACACTGCGGCTGCGATTGCCGGTGGCGAAACCCGGCGTGTCGTTTCAGCGGCTCGAACTCAAGAGCGAAGGCACGAAAGAGGCCACGCTGACGAACAACACACGCCTGCTGGCCGCAGATCGCGGCGCGGGGCCGTATCGTGTGCTTTACGTCTCGGGCAGGCCGAACTGGGAGTACAAATTCCTGCGCCGCGCCATCGCAGGTGATGATGACATCCAGATGCCCGCGCTGGTGCGCATCGCCAAACGCGAACCGAAGTTTGAATGGCGTGGCAAGGCCGGGGAGAGCGTGAATCCGCTGTTTCGCGGCTTTGGAGCCAAAGATGGCGAGGAAGCGCAGCGCTACGACCAGCCGGTGATCATCCGCCTCGGCACGAAGGATGCGAAAGAGCTCACCGACGGCTTTCCGAAAGCAGCGGAGGATTTGTTTGCCGAATTTCGCGCCATCATTCTCGACGACATCGAGGCGCAGTTTTTCACGCAGGAGCAGATGAACCTCATCGAGCGCTTCGTGAGCGAGCGCGGCGGTGCCTTGCTCATGCTCGGCGGCCAGGAGTGCTTCCGCGCCGGGGGTTACGACAACACGCCCATCGGCCGCATGCTGCCGGTTTATCTCGATCAAGCAACGAGCGGACCCGCCATCGGTGATGCGCGGTTCAATCTCACGCGTGAGGGCTGGCTGGAGTCGTGGATGCGCCTGCGCACCGACCGCGAGGAGGATGAGAAGCGCCTCGCCTCGATGGCGGCGTTTCATTCCGTGAATCCCGCCTTCTCCATCAAGCCCGGCGCGAGCATCCTGGCCACGGTTTCCGACGCGCAGAACTCGTATCCAGCCATCGCAGTGCAGCGCTTTGGCGAAGGACGCGTGGGCAGCATGCTCATCGGCGATCTGTGGCGCTGGGGCCTGAACAATGAAGATTCACACAAGGACATGGACCGCCTGTGGCGTCAGCTCATGCGCTGGCTCGTCGTCGATGTGAGCGATTCGATCACCTTCGCCGCTGAGACCGACGCCGCCGACCACGAACGCGTGAAACTGGCCGTGCGGGTGCGTGATCGTGCCTTCAAAGCGAACAGCGATGCCCTCGTGAAGATCGAGGTCACGCAGCCCGATGGCACGAAGTCGCAGCTCTTCGTCGAACCGAGCCTTAAAGAGGCGGGCTTGTTTGAAACCGAGTTCTTCGCCGCCAAACCGGGCAACTATCGCGCCGCAGCGACAGTCGAAGACGCGGAAAAACGCACGCCGCTCGGCTCGAAGGCCGTCGGCTGGACTTATGACCCGATGGCGGAGGAATTTGGCCGCTTGGAACCGAATCGCGATTTGATGCAACGCATCGCCAGTGAGACGGGTGGGAAGATGATCGAGCTGGATGACATCGCGAAGCTGTCGGACATGCTGAAAAACATCCGCGTGCCGGTCGAAGTGACGCTATCGACCCCGCTGTGGCACACACCCTGGATTTTTATCGCGATTCTGCTGCTGCTGCTTGGCGAATGGATCCTGCGCAGGAAAGGAGGCATGGCATGAGACTTTGGCTTTTCATTCTCTTCACCTGCACTCTTCAAGCGCGAAACCTTGACGTCATCATCGTGCGCGGCGCGGATGGCGCGGAGGAGTATGGAAGAAAGTTCTCATCTCAGGTGGAAGCCTGGGCGGCCGCCTGTTCCAAGGCGGGCTTCGCGCCGGAAGTGTTCAAAGGGGAAAAAACGACTGCGGAGCTACAAGAGCGCCTCGCACGAGCCAAACCAGACCGCGCGCTATGGCTGGTGCTGATCGGCCACGGCACGTTTGATGGCCGCGAGGCGAAGTTTAACGCCGAGGGGCCGGATTTTGACGCGAAGCAGCTCGCAGGCTGGCTCGCGCCGCTGAAGCAGGAGATCGCCGTCATTCACTGCGCGTCATCCAGCGGCGGATTTGTGCGTCCGCTGGCCGGAAAAGGCCGCATCATCATCACGGCGACGAAAGGCCCGGATGAAGTTTTCTATGCCCGCTTTGGCGAGCATTTCGCCGAAGCCATCGGCGGGTTGGATGATGCTGACCTCGATCAGGACAAGCAGGTTTCGCTGCTGGAAGCCTTCCGCCATGCCAGCAAGGCGGTGGCAACGTTCTACGAGAACGAGGGACGTCTCGCCACCGAACACGCGCTGATCGAAGACAACGGCGACGGGGTCGCCACGCGCCGTGAAGTGCTCGAAGCACCGCCTGCTGACGCCAAGCTCGACGGCGAACGCGCCGCGCAACTCGTCCTCGTGCTCAGCGAAGAGGAGAAGCAGCTCACCGACGAGCAACGAACGAAACGCGACGCTCTCGAAGTCGATTTGAAGAAGCTCAAGGAGCAACGCGGGCAGTTGGGTGAGGAAGCCTATTACACCAAGCTGGAAAAACTGCTGCGGGAGCTCGGCGAGGTTTACGGATCATCACGCCCCGCGACGTAATCCCGAAACGCCTGCGCCACGCGCTGGGTGACAGCACCAGCGCCGCCAGGCATCTCGCGCTCATTGATTCGCGCCAACGGATGCACATCGCGGGTGCTGGAAGACAGAAAGGCTTCGTCACAGGTTTGCAGGATGGTGATGGGCAGGGCTGTTTCTTCGACGGCGATGCCCGCAGCCTGACATGCCTCGATGGTGAGAGCACGTGTGACACCGGCGAGGCAGCCGGAGCTGAGCGGCGGTGTTTGCACGCGGCCATTGGCAACAATGAAGATGTTGGTGCCGGTGCCTTCGCAAAGTTCGTCGCGAGTGTTGGCAAACAAGGCCTCACCAGCCCCTTGGGCATGCGCCAAGGCCAGGGCGCGGACGTTTTCGGCATACGAAGTCGATTTGATGCCGGTGAGGGCGCCACGCTCGTTACGCGGCCATGGCACGGTGATCACGGTCTCGGTGGGTGGCCATGGTTTGAGCACGGTGGCGGCCGCGGTCATTGTGGAGGCCGAGTCGCCACGATCCGAGCCGAGCGGGCCATCACCGCTGGTCAGCGTGACGCGGACACGGGCGTCAGTCAGATGGTTTGCGTTCATCACGTCGTGAATTGCCTTCAAATAAGTCTCGAAAACAGGCGGCGTGATACCCATCGACTCGCAGGAGGCGACGAGACGCCGCCAGTGCCGCGTGAGGGTGAACGGCTTGCCATTGCGAGCGACAAGCGTCTCGAACACGCCATCGCCAACAAGAAAGCCGTGATCGAAGGGTGAGATGCGCGCTTCGGCGGTGCTGATGATGCGACCATTGAGCCAGATGAATGAGGGAAGGTTCACGCGCGCATGATGCCTTGAACCCAATCATTCTCAACAGTCTCAACTTTGCACTTGCACGGAAAGCAGCTTGAGCCAATATCCGGGCCGCAAGTTTCGCGGGTGTAGCTCAGTGGTAGAGCATCTCCTTGCCAAGGAGAATGTCGCGCGTTCGAATCGCGTCACCCGCTCCATCTCTCCCAGAGAGATGGCGTCCGTCCCCAAGCCTTCATGTTTGTCTGGTCCAAACTTTCCGCCTCACGCTGGGCAGACGCCTGGGAAGAACGCTTCGCGGGAATGACCGACGCCACGCTCGTCATCACCAGCATCCCTGGCCGCAAAACGATCCGCGTGGAGGTCTATTGCATGACGCAGAAGCGTGCGAACGCCATCCAGAAGCAGTTTGGCGGCAGCGTGCGTCATTTGAAAAAGCAGAACTGGGCGGCCATGTCTGCCCAGGCACCGCCACCAGTGAAAGTGCGCGAGACCTTCGTCATCTGCACCGCCCGGACACATGCTGAGATCGCGAAGGCACGAAAGACCTTCCCCAATCGTGACATCATCGCCGTGCCGGCTGACATGGCCTTTGGCACCGGCCACCATGCCACCACGGCCACCGTGCTGCGGCTGCTGGTCGATGCCGCCAAACCACTTCAGGACGCAGGCCGGAAATGGAGCATGGCCGATCTCGGCTGCGGCAGCGGCATCCTGGCAATCGCTGCGGCGAAACTGGGTGCGAGCCGGGTCTGGGGCTGCGATTACGATCCTGCTGCCGTGCGCATCGCCAAGGAGAACGCCACGCGCAACGGCACGCCCAAGGTGCGCTTCTCCCAGATCGATGTGCTCAAGTGGCAGCCAAAGCAGACCTGGGACATCGTGGCCGCGAACATCTTCCATGACGTGCTGGAGGCCGCCTTCCCGCAGCTCCTCCAGGCCGTTGCCCCCGGCGGCATCCTGATGCTCTCCGGCATTCTGAAGTCCCAGGCCCAGGACTGCCTGGCCGCCGGAAAACGTGCCGGTTTCATCGTCCAGAAGGTGGTCACCAAGGGCAAGTGGGTGACGGCTTTGGGCACCGCCAAGCCGACATAATCTCCCGCCAGTTTCACCAAACTGGGTTTTCCGTTCCAGCGTACTTAAGCCTTGAGTTTGAACGTATTGATCTCTAAACTTCACAAGAGTTAAGCAGCCACTCATGCTCTTCGATCCCGCTTCCTCATCCGGCGGGGCTGGAATTTCCAGCCCGGCCAAGAAGCGCACTCTCTTGGGCAGAACCAAAACGGAGGGTAATCGCATCGGCCTGCTGCCCACCGAGGGCTGGCGGAAGCGCAACATGCAGTTCCTCAATGAGGTGCTCATTCCCTCGCTGCTCTCCCCCCGCAAACCGGGCCAGGACTTCGGACTTCTGCCGATCGCGACTCAGGATGAGATCGCGGTGACATGGCTCGGCCATGCGGGTTTCTTTGCCCAGGTGGGCGGCATCAACATCGCCATCGACCCCAACTGGGCGCTGTGGCACGGCCCGGTGAAGAGGCTGCGGCATCCCAGCGTCTGGGCGCATGATCTCCCCCCCATCGACCTCGTGCTGGTGACGCATGCGCACTACGACCATCTGCATCTGCCGAGCCTGCGCAAACTGGCCGCCGCACAGCCGATCATCGTCCCTGAGGGGGTCGGCCAGCTCGTGAAGAACTGCGGGTTCGGTCGCATTGTGGAATTGAAGACCTGGCAAAGCGCCACCTTCCGGGATCTGCGCATCACCCTCACCCCCGCCCGCCACTGGGGCGCGCGCATGATCCACGACACACACCGGCAGTTCGGCGGCTTTTTGATCAAATCGCCCGACCGCTGCCTCTACCACTGTGGTGACAGCGCCATGTTCGACGGCTTTCAGGAGATCGGCAAACGTGCCGACATCGATCTCGCCCTCATGCCCATCGGTGCCTATGACGCTCCCAGCGGCCGACCGGTGCACATGAATCCTGAGGAGGCGCTGGACGCCTTCGAGATGCTGGGCGCGAATTCGATGGTGCCGATGCATCACGAAACCTTCCCGCTCGGCGGCGAACCCATCCACGAACCCGCCGAGCGCCTCGTCAAAGCCGCCCTCGAACGTCAGATGGAACATCGCGTGCGCCTGCTGCGCGAGGGTGAATCCGCCATTTATTGAGTGAGTGCACGGCCTGAGTTGACGCTCATCGCGATTGTTTCCGCAGATGGTTTCATTTCCACCGGCACGGGCGTGCCGTGGCAGCTTCCGCGTGACAAGGAGCACTTCCGCCGGGCTACTCGCGGCCAGTGGTTGCTCATCGGACGCCGCACCTATGAGGAAATGCTCGGCTGGTTCCGAGATCACCACCCCTTGGTTTTGACACGTGACAACGGTTTCAGACCTCCCATTGGCGAGCGGGTCGGCAGCGTCGAGGAAGCGTTGCTCATCGCGGGCCAGGCTGGCGCACGCGAACTGATGGTCGTGGGCGGCAGCGGGCCTTTCGCAGCCGCCATGCCATGGGCAGACCGGCTTCTCCTGACCGAGGTGGAGTCCATTCTGGGCCACGGAGTGCCTTTCCCGGACATTGCACCGGATCAATGGCAGGTCGTGTTCCGCCAGACGTTTCCCCCTGACGCCGAGAATGCCCTTGGAATGGCGATGGTGACCTATGAGCGCCGCCAGCCGCGGCCAGTCGCCGCTTAATTTTACGTTCTCGAAAAATTCAAGATGAGCAAAACCAGGTTTGGTGTATCTAAGCCATGCTGATGACCACCCACCCACGGCTCCAACCGGGCATCACCGCCGCTTTGCTGGCAGGTGCCACGCTGTTCTTCATCGGCTGCGCCAGCCTGAACAAGACCACCACCGCCGCAAACTCGGCCGAAACCGGCAGACAGGACGCCGTGCTGGTGAAATCCCCCACAGACTTGAGCTTCCTGCTCAGCATGAGCTTCACCGAGGCCAAGAGCATCTCCACGCAGCAGCTTGAGTTCCCCCCCTATCTCAAAATCGCCGCCGATTCGATCGAAGTCTTCAAATACTCGGCCGACGGCAAGCCGCGCAGGGCGCGGGCGCGCGGCAAGGTCTTCGTCGAGATGAATTTCAGCGAGCCCGCCAAGGCGCTCTGCCAGGAGGTGTTCATCACCGAGGACGAAATCATCCTGCGCGGCAGCCCCATCCTGCAACGCGGCGGCAGCATGGTGGAAGGTCTCGACGACAGCACCATCTTTTACCTGTTTGGCAGCTCCCTGCGTGTCATCGGCTTGCACAAGGTGAGCAACCAGACCGAAGTCACCTCCCTGCTGCCCGCGCTCGGCACTTGGGCACAGGGTCCAAACTTCTTGCTCCCACCTCTGACCGAAAGCGCCGTCCCCTCCAGCATTCGTGATGCCATGCAGCGTGCCGCCGAGGCCGAGATGCTGCACCAGAAGACACGCGAAATCTACGGACCTGCGCAGCAGGATACTCCTCCAGCTCCGCAGCCCCAGCCGGAAAAAGAGACCAAGAAATCCAAGTCCGCGCCACCAGCACCGTCCACCACCACGGCCAAGACAAATCCTCCCGTCGAGGTTCGCCGCGCCCTCCCGAACAAGAAATCGTTCTGGAGCAAGACAAGGGCGTAAAACTCACCCCACGATCGCCTTGGGCACACGCCCATGCACGTCGGTCAGCCGGTAATCACGTCCGGCGTAACGATACGTCAGCTTCTCGTGATCCATGCCCAGCAGATGCAGGATCGTCGCGTGGATGTCGTGAATGTGCATCTTGTCCACCGCCGCCTTGAAGCCAAACTCATCGCTCTGCCCATACGCCGTGCCACCCTGCGCACCGCCGCCCGCGAAGAACATGCAGAAGCCGTGCGGATTGTGATCGCGACCGTTGCCGTTCTCACTCACCGGCGTGCGGCCAAATTCGCCGCCCCACACAATGAGCGTGTCGTCCAGCATGCCGCGCTGCTTCAGATCGCCGATCAGCGCCGCGATGGGCCGGTCGATGTCCGCCGCGAGCTTCCGTGTCGTCGCATCATGATTCGAGTGCGAATCCCACGGCTGACCGTTGCCATAGTAAAGCTGCACAAACCGCACGCCGCGCTCCACCAGCCGTCGCGCCATCAGGCAGCCATTGGAAAAGTGGCTCGTGCCATACATCTCGCGCACCTTCGCTGGTTCCAAGTTCACATCAAAGGCATCCGTCGCCGCCGACTGCATGCGGAAGGCCGTCTCCATCGCCTGAATGCGTCCATTGAGTGCCACATCGGCTCCGCCACGTGCCACCAGATGCTCCGCATTCAGCGCCTGCATCAGATCAAGCTGCTTCCGCTGCTCAGTCGGTGAGAAGCGCTCGTTTGTCAGCCACGGAATCATCTGCTTCGGATCGAGGTTCGAGTGATTGATGTACACGCCCTGATGCTGCGCTGGCAGAAACGCGCTGCTCCACAGAATCGAAAACCGCACCGGCTTGCCCGGACATAGCACCACAAACGACGGCAGGTTCGCGTTCTCATTGCCCAAGCCGTAGCTCAGCCACGAACCCATGCTCGGCACGCGCTCCGTCATCGTGCCGTTGTTCATCAACAGTAACGCCGGGCCATGATTCGGATTGTCCGTGTGGCAGGAACGCAGCACGCACAGGTCATCCGCATGCCGCGCCAGATTGGGCAGCAACTCGCTGATCTCCAGCCCGCTCTGCCCATGCTTCGCATAGCCATACGGTGACGCCAGCAGCCCGCCCGTCGGCCGTTCCGTGCGCAGGTCGGCCCCGGTCGGCTTCTGGCCCGCGTATTTCACCAAGCCCGGCTTCGGATCGAAAAAATCCGGCCCGAACGGCCCTCCGTTCATGAACAGATGAATCACCCGCTTCGCCTTCGGCAGGAAGTGCGACCTCGGCCCTGCTTGCACCGTCGCAGCCAGCCCAAGCGCCCCCAAACCGCCGCCCATGCGGGTCAGCAGTTCACGACGGGAAAGCGCGGAGAGATCAGACATCTCCAAAATACGCATTCAGGCCCGTATCCTTGCGTCGGCGCGGACTGCCAGCTCAATGTTTCGCGCTCGATGTTGGCGCTGGCTTCGCCTTCGCCTCATCCCGCTCCTGCAGCGCATATCCAATCGGAATGTAAACCGCCAGGCAGTAGCCCAAGCACCAGATCACCGTGCCCCGCCAGAACCTCACCGGCTGCCGGTCGCGGAAGGCCGGACCCGTGTTGTCGTTCAGACAGCCCGTCTGCACCGTCTGCACCAGATGGCTGGCCACGAGGAAGCTCCACAGCGGCGCGAACACGGTCATGAAACCGAATTCGTGAATCACCGCGCCACACACCGCCGACACCACCGAGAGGCCAAACAGCAGCCAGAACCACGGCGAACGAAACTGCATTTTCCGCTCTGGCACGCTGGGCGGTGGACCATAGGAGGCAGGATCGCCCTCGCGCCGGATCGTCCATCCCAGCGCTCCCTGTCCACGGATGTCGCCACAGGCCGGACAATCCATCGTCAGCCCTTCCGCACGCTCCAGATCGGCGAGTCCCGGCCGCGCACAGAACGGACAGCGCAGCCTCAACCGCCGGCGCTGAATCCGAATGCCCATCCAAAGACACGTCACCGCCAGCACCACGAACACGCCTAGCCAGATCGTCGCCAGATGAGCCATCACACCATCGCCCGGCTCATCAGCCAGCATGAAAACCCCGATCCAGCCAAGGATCATCGTTGGCGGCGCTGTTTTGCAAAAATAAAACCAGAAGCGGTAGCTCACGCGGCAGAGAAAAAGAGATTTCCGAATGCTTGGCAAGCATTCTCCGCTCCTGTGATTCATCCTCAACAGGCCGCGGTCCATAATCGGACACAGTGCGGACACGGATCACTTCAAAATTGGTAGGCAACCTTTTCGTCGCTGGATATTCCGATCCACTGCTTCTTCTTCAGTCCGTTCAACACATCCTTCACGTCATCGTCTGTCAGCAGTTTGTTGAAGGCCGAGTGAATCATCGAACAAAGAGATTTCACCTTTTTGGGACGTCCGTCCTTCTCTGGGCTCCTCATCTTCCCAAGTTGAACCTTCACACGCTCCATGCGCTCGTTCAGAGGCAGCGTTCGCAGATCCAGTAGAACCGGTATTTGGGCAAAAACTTCGGCGCGTGCAGCCAGGACCTTCTGACTGGTGAGGTGGGTGATCAGAGCATCGAAGCCTTTGTCCCGCGAGAGGATGTGGAAGTAACCCTGCGGATCAGCTACAGCCTGCCTGCCGGTATGGTGGGCTAGAATGAAATCGAGGGCATTCTTGCCGGCACAATCCACCTCGATCAGCTCCACTTGGGCATGGTGGCGATGAACTTGCGTCATCAGGTCTTTCGGCACACGGTTCTGCTGCTTCCCGAGAAACAGAAACACCTTCACAGGTTTGCCTGCGATGAGATCAAGGTCAATCTCCTGCACGCTTTCGAAATCGACAAAGATGTAGTTGGGACGGCTCATGCGACGACAGTTGGTTTCTCCTCGGGAACAATGGAGCGATTGCCCCGGCATTGCGGAAAGCGTGAGCAGCTCCAGAAGAAGCTTCCAGCAGTGGCCCCTTGTTTCGCCTCTTTGTATAACATCTCTCCTCCGCACTTCGGGCACTCGGGTGTATCGGTTAAGCGGGAATCAGCCTGGACATTGGACGGCGGCACCGAGGCAGCTTTGCACTCACCTTGAACTTGCCGCACCATTTCCCACAAAAGGCTTCCATCGATCAACTTGACGGGTTTCCCTTTGGCAAATGCCTCTGCATCGGCGGTAAAATGACCTGTGGTGACGATGATCACCTCGTCTGCCTTGCGATCATGCAGAATGCCAAACATCTCACGCACCACAGATACTCCTACCGACCACTCCTTCCACCGCTTGCATTGCACCAGCGCTGTGCACCCGGCTTTCTTCAAGAGGATGTCCACGCCGCCGTCCGGTCCTGTGTCGAGAGAATAGTCTGCGGTGTATCCTTGCCTGCGGAAGGCTTCCGCCACCAATACCTCAAAATCCTTCCAGGGCGTGTGGCGCAGCGAATCCAGTCCCGTTTGTTGATCCACGAGCTTGGAGCGGCGGGAACGATGGACTGCACTGAGGGCGGCAAAGAAGACAAAGAACCCCAGCGCCATCGGTGCATACAGGCTGGTCGCGAATGAAAAGAGCGGCTCACTCTTGGTGTCGATCTGGGTGCGTTGCAGCCGCTCCAGCACGCCATAGCTGACCGCGCCCAGCGTAAGACACACCCAAGGTGGAAGCTTCATCAAGAATTCATCCAATGGAGGTGAGGTGCGGGTAAAACGTCGTGCCATCCGGTACGATCTGCATGCTCTGAAAAGCGCGCAAGCAAAGGCCTGATTGAAGCATGATTATTCTCTCTTCAGCCGTGAGGAGCAAGACCTCCACCTCTCATGCCTTCAAACACTCGCAGTGTTGTCATTCAAGACTGGGAAGATGGGAACGGGGCAGCGAGCATTCGCTTCGTGGCTATGCAGCTTGCCCGTTTCAGGAAATGTGGGGAAAAGAGTGTTCACGCCCCTTCACCCGTTATCGGAGCTTTGCAGAGGCTCTGTCGGATGACTAAATGCCCCTCATGCCATGGCAAAACCGCATCGTGCTTTGGCAAAACGCCACTGCACGACGACAATCGCGACGCCGTCCTGCGCTTTGACAGAATCACGCTGTACAAGCCCTCGACACCCCAGGCTTCGACACCCCAGGCATACTGAGCTATCTCTGCCCGCTCAGTCTGGGGTAGCTCACAAAATCACACCTCTGCTGGCCTGTTCCTTCAACCCAAGCCCACATACCCATGAGCCACTCACCCACCGAAGACTGGCGGCCCGAGCCGGAGCCGCAGAATGAGCTGGAACGTCTGATCAAGCAGGCGGCGGAAGATCCGTCGCTCCAGGGACGGATGTTCCGGCTGCTGATGAAGTCGGAACTCTTCATCTACGTGCCCTACCACCCGGAGCTGGTGGGGGAGCACACGCGCACGACGGACCAGGGCTTTGTCTGGTGTACCTATGGCGATGCGGACGGACCCTTCGCTGCGGTGTTTACCAGCCAGGCCGCTGCCGACTATGAGATGCGCAACGTCCGCAAGGCCGGAGGCCCGAAACCGATGATCTGCGCGATGCCGGCGGATGTGCTGATGGGATTCCTCAATGACAAGCACACGACAGTGCGGGTGATGGCGGCAGGCGGCGGCACGATCCGGCTGGAACCGCCGGCAGTGGCATCGTTGGTGGCGGGGGAATTCACCGGGCAGCGAGCGATACCCAGCAGCGAAGAAAAGGCGCTGGTGATGCTCTACCCCGTGCCGGAGGCCAAGGTGCCGATGAAGCTGCGGCAGGCCATCCGGGTCTTCTGTGCCCGGCGGCGGGTGCCCATCGGCGTCTATGTGTTTCATCAGGCGGACGCGCAGACGGGCGAGGTGCCGGGCAACGACCTGCGGGTGATCCTGTGGCTGCGCCATGCGGACAACGTGTTCTACAATGACTTCTGCCTGATGGCGCAGAAGCTCACGCCACGGCACCTGGAGTTCTTCTGCGCGGTGATCACCTCCGACGACGAGCAGGCGGTGACCTTCCTGCAACAGCAGACGCCGCTGTGGCCGCTGCTGAAGGCGGAGTGAGGGCGACGAGAGCTACAGATGCCCTTGTCGCTGTCGCGTATCGAACTCCGCCCTTCTGGAGATGGAGTGCAGACTTGTTGGAGGGTACATGAAACCGTTCCTTGGAACCAAGCGCAGGCTCAGTCCGTCGAGCCCCCTGACGTGCAGGTCCGTTTTTCGCTTTGACAGAACGCCGCTGCCAACACGCAACGCCGTGTTGCGAGACGGCAACGCCGCGCTGCGAAGGTGCAACGGCGTGTTGCGAGACGGCAACACCGCGCTGCGAAGGTGCAACGGCGTGATGCGAGACGGCAACGCCGCACTGCGAAAGCCCAACGGCGTGTTGCGAGACGGCAACGTCGCGCTGCGAAAGCACAACGGCGTGTTGCGAGACGGCAACACCGCGCTGCGAAAGCGCAACGGCGTATTGCAGGGGCGTGTCCGAAAGTTTGTGTTTTCGGGAGTTTGGTTATGTTTTGGTCTGGGTTGTTTTTTTGATTGAGCGCATGCGCTCAATCAAAAAAATCGCGACCCGAACTGGATCGCAAATTGGTTGGCGGCGGCTTTCCAGTTC
>NZ_JAXMIH010000026.1 GCF_034366625.1 Prosthecobacter sp. | reverse complement strand
TGGACGAAAGGAGCCGCGTGTGTGCAAAGACCGGCAGAACAAATACACTTTCATGACCAAACCTCGTCACCTCTACACCCTTCAAGATGACCTTGCCCATGCATCCTAAAATGTGCTTAATTCAGTGCCATTCAGGTCAGGTTCCAAAAGCCCACGAATGCCCGGCAGGGCGGATTCGCCCAGGATCATGAGCATGATGCGTGTGCGCTTCCAACCGATGGCGAGCAGGACACAGATCTCCTGCTTCCGTTCGAAGACCGTCATGAGCATGGTGTTCATGACGCCGAGAACGCCGACGATCACCGCCAGCAGCGAGGTGCTCCAGCTCATGGCGCGGACAAAACGATAAGCCTCACTGTTGGAGATGTGTTCACCCGCCGCCATCGCACGCGCTTCAGGAACGACATTGTTGATCTTCTCGCACAGGCGTTGCAGATCGTCCTGCTTGAGGCCGGGTGCCACGCGAACGTCGATGATGTTGATCTTGCCGGTGTTTCCCGTGATCTCCTGCATCAAGGGCAGGGAAAGAATCACCGAGCCGTTCTCCACCAGCGCTCCGCCATCGACGATGCCCACCACGGTCAGTTCCTTGACCTCGATTTGAATCGGGTCGCCCACTTTCTTCTTGAATGTTTCGGCGGCGGTGCGGCCCAGTACCACCGCAGGCTCCATCGCACCCTTTGGCAACCGGCCGGAAACGAGCTTGAGATGCTGCCATGAGAATCCGCCCCCACTCGCGGGCGGAGACCAGCATCATGGGTGAATCCTCGATGCTGGTGAAATCGACAAACAGGGAGCAGGTGGCTGTGACCTGCGGCAACGCGGTCGCGAACTGAAACATCGAACGGCTTGGGCGTGATGCCGCTGCCGAGAGTGCTGACCACGATGTCGATCTGGCGCGTTCTCATTCCCACGCCCCAGCTCGTTTCAAAACCCCGGGAAAGGCCCACGAGCGCCACAACAGCAGCGATGCCGATGGAGATGTCGAAGAGGGTCAAACCGCTGCGCACAGGACGCCGTAGCAGTCCACGCACGATGATGGTGGGAAAAGTCATGTTCAGACTGCGGTGAGTGGTGTTCCCTGATCATGCACAATCCGTCCGTTCTTCATCTGAATCATTCGTGATGCCTGCCGGGCTATGGTCAGGTCGTGAGTTACCAGCACCAAGGTCATGTTCTGTTCACGATGAATCCGGGTGATGAGTTCGAGGATGATCTCGGCGTTTTCACTGTCGAGGTTGCCGGTGGGTTCATCCGCGAGCAAAACAGAAGGACGATTGGCGAGGCTGCGGGCGATGGCGACGCGCTGACGCTCTCCTCCGGAGAGCTTGGCGGGGAAATGATCGAGGCGGTGCTCCAGACCGACGGATTTGAGCAAGCTAATGGCCCGGTCTTGACGCTCGGCAGCGGTCAAATTGGTTTCAAACATCGGCATCTGCACATTTTCCACGGCAGTAAATGTCGGCAGCAGATGAAAGGCTTGAAAAATAAAGCCGATCTCGCGGGCACGGTATGTCGATGGATCGGGCAGATCGGAAATCGAGTTTCCATGGTAGTGCAAAGTTCCCGCGCTGGGCCGATCGAGAGCGCCGAGCATCTGCAGCAGCGTCGTCTTGCCGCTGCCGCTCGCACCGATGACGGCTACGAATTCGCCTTTGGCGATGCAAAAATCCACACCGCGCAGGGCCTGTACGTGACCCTCATCGAACTCTTTGGTCAATCCTGTCGCCTCGAACACACAGTCATTCGCCACAGCAGGATCGACGGCAGAAAAAGGTGGCTTCATGGCGGGACTGGTGAGGCAAGCCATTGAGCACCGACACGTGGATCAGCAAGATTGCGCAGCAGATCCAGCAAGGCATGCCGGTAGCTCGGAAAGGGGCGTCGTTCCTCGGGCTTCACGGGCTGGAGTTCCGTAGTGAGCCTGGGCAGCTCCGCATGTGGCACCCCGGCATGCAGGTGGTGCAGACCATGATAAGGCTCATGCAGCAAAGTGAAGGACACCAGCCGTCCCAACCAGCCCTGCGCCACGATGCTGCGGGTGGAGCCGTTCACCGTGCTGCCGGTCAGCCCGACATGTTCGATGTATTTGCGCCAGCTTTGCAGGTTTCCGGCCAAAAAAGCAGGTGCCAGATACATCCACAGAAAATAGCGCCAGGCGTGCCAATGCGCGACTGCGGCGAGGATCACGGTCCACACAACAGCGATCAGCGCGAGTTCAGCCCATATTCGTCGGCGTACCTTTTTGCTCCGAATCGGCGACCCAGTGCGGAGGAAGATCCGCAAGAACAAGCACGGCAAAAACACCAGGCCAAAGGCAAGTTCGAGCACTGCGGCCAGAATTCTGGCCCAGCGTGACGTGTCAGGATGGATGAACGGCCAGAGTTCTTCGTCCCGCTCGGAGGCGAGGTGCATATGATGCAATTGATGCGCGGCACGGTAGAGGCTGAAACTCATGAAGCTGAAGACTCCAAGGAGGATGCCATCAATTTCATTGAGGCGACGGTTCCGTCGGAGCAGACCATGCGTGGCTTCATGAAAGCCAACCGCCGCCCCGTGCATGAGGTGACTGGCAAGCAACACCAGCGGCACCACCAGCCAAAGTGATGCGCCGTGGTTCAGTACCATCGCCAGCGCTGTTTCAATGACCAACAAGAGAACAACAACGATCTGGAAGGCCGATCGACTCACCCAATGAGGCTCGTGCGGCTCGATGAAGTTCGCGGTCGTTTGCATGGGATTCACAAAGTGGTCATGAGGGCGGCGGTCAAGATTTCGGGCGAGCGGCAAACGCCTGTCAGCACGGCCAGATACAGGCGGTTCAGGTTCTGAATATCGTCGAGAGGAAACAGATCACGCCGGAACAGCCATACCATCTCCAGTGAATCGCCCTCTTCGGTGATTTCGCATGCCAGATCGAAACGGCATGTGCCCGTCGAGCGCATGCGCAACTGAAGCGACACGCCATTGACCGAAATATCCGGCACAGGATGGTTTTGCAGGGCGAACCGCACCTGGAAAACAGGATTATGTCCCGGTGATGTAGCAATACCAAGCGCCCGCACGAGCTCGGCAAAGGGCATGGCATTGGCGAAGGATTCCACCGTTGCCTGCTGCACCTCCTGAAGACGCTCAGAGAACGAGCGCGTCCGGTCAATCTGACCGCGCAGCGGCACGATGCCGGCGCAATAGCCCATCGTTTCACGCACCGCCTGTTTGTTTCGGTTCGCCACCGGTGTGCCAACGAGGATGTCATCGGAGCCCGTCCACTTGGACAGGGTGATTTGAAACGCGGCCAGAAGCGTGCTGAAGAGTGTCGCGCCATTGCGTCGGGCCAGTTCCCGCACCGCGCGACCGACATCAGCTGGAATGTGCGCAACCCATCGTCTCCGCTCGCCCGATGCCACTTGTGGCCCGGTGGGCGGACTCCAGAGCGGCTTGGTTGCAGCCAGACGGGATTTCCAGAAGGTGGCACGCGGCTCCAATTCCGCAGGCTGCCAATAGGCGCGCTCGGTCGCGCCCCAGTCCGAGTAGGAGAGGGGCACAGGTGGCAGTGCGTCATGCAGCCCTCTAAGTCCCTGCACGTACGCGGCGAACAGATCCTGGACGAACACGCCCAAAGTCCAGCCGTCGGCAATGGCGTGATGAATCGCGACCACCAGCACATGGTCATCGGCGGCACGCCGGAGCACCTCAGCACGATAGAGCGGCCCGCCAACCAGATCGAAAGGCTTGCTGAAAATTTCCTGCGACAGTTCTTCCAGTGCTTCCGGTTGCTGTTGTGAAGGCGTGAGATCACGGAACGGCAGCAGCACCTTGCCGGTCTTCCGTATCAACTGCATAGGCTGGTCCTTGCCAGGAAGGAACGACAGGCGAAACACCTCCTGCCGGTCCACCACCTTCTGTAGCGCCGCCTCGCAACCCTGGGGTGTCAGCAGGCCCCGCACCTGAATAAAGGCGCAGATGTGGTTCGACACATCCCCTGCTGGCACGGGCGATGTCTCCCATAGCTCCCGCTGGGGCAATGTCAGCGGTTTGAGGCGGATTTCCCCGCTCTCAAGCCGTTGCTTCAGGCGTGTTCGGTTGTCTTGGGACATGCAGATGTTTCAGGCTCGTATTTCCAGCGTGGTTCCGCGTCATCCTGTGCTGCTACATCATCCAGTAAACGGTCAATTTCTGCGTCGGACAGCACTTCGAGGTCCACGTCTGTCGTGGCGGCTGACTCCTCGGGCAATACCACCGGTGCCGTAGGTTTGACGCTGGTTGCAGTAGTGCCGCCCATGTGTTCCGTGATCAATGTCACGATCTGGCCGATCGTGCGCGCCCGCATCAAGCTCGCTGGCGGCAAGGCCACGCCGATGGCACTCTCGATCGAGTTTTCGATCTCGACGGCCATCAGTGAATCAAGTCCCAGATCTGTGAGCGGTTGATCATCGCGCAGGCCCTCCGGTTTGACCCGCAGCACCGCCCCGACGACATCGCGCAGCGCTTGACCGACAATATCCGCACGCTCTTCCGGTGCCGCCGAGTCAATCTTGCGCCGCCAGTCGCTTTTAGTTCCGCTGGACTCCGATCCTTCGACGCCTGCGGCAAAAATACGTTCCAGCAGAGGACTGTCCTGGCTGCTACGGAAAGCCTGCCGCCATTTGGCCCAGTCCACCCGCAACGCCATCCCTTGAGTGACGCCAGCGGAGAGAAATACGTCCAGCAGGCCGGTCACTTCTCCCGGCGACAATGGCGTCGTGCCCTGACGCGCGAGGTATTCGGCAACCCGCTCATTGCGGGCCACGTAACCTTCGCCGCCAAGAGCACCCCAGTTGATGACGAGCGCCGGCAGGCCGACGGCCTGACGGTGATGCGCCAGAGCATCCATGAAGGCATTGGCGGCCGCATAGTTGGCCTGCGCCGGGTTGCCAAAGATGCTGGAGACTGACGAGAACATCACAAAGCAATCCAACTTCAGATGGCGTGTCCCTTCGTGCAGCAGCCAGGCGCCATAGGCCTTCGGTGCCATCACTCTGCGCATCCGCTCGCGCGTGAGGAGACCCATCGGTGCATCATCAATCACCATCGCCAGATGGAACACGCCTCGGAGTGCCTGCCCGGAAGATGAAATCTCAGTCAAGAGCCGTGTCACATCTGCAGGCGATCCGACATCCGCCCGCGATACCTGCACATCCACACCACGTCCGCTCAGCAGCGCCACAAACGCTTCGGCATCCGGTGTGGCGGCACCGCTACGGCTGGTGAGTACCAAGTGTCGCGCCCCAGCATCGACCAGCCATTCAGCCAGCACTTTGCCAAAGCCACCGAACGCTCCAGTGATCAGGTAACAGCCGTCTGCTGTAACTTCGAAGCCTGGCACCAGCGGCTCGGCACGGCGTGGGACGAAGGGATCGGCAAACGACACCACAACTTTGCCGGTGTGTTTGCCCTGGGCCATGAGCCGGAATGCAGCATCGATGCGGCACGCCGGGAACGAACGGAACGGCAGCGGTTGCAGGTCATCGTTGTCAACCAGCGTTGCTATCGTCTCCAATATCTGGTGTGTCTGCTCCTCATCGCCGCTGAAAATCGCATCCATCGCCACCACATGGAACGACGCGTTCTTTCGCAGCGGCCACAGCGGAATGCGCGAGTTTTGGTAGATGTCGCGTTTGCCGATCTCGATGAATCGGCCGAATTGCGCCAGACAGGCGAGTCCCATGGGAATGGCCTCAGCCGCAAGCGAGTTCAACACCACGTCCACGCCTTTGCCGTCCGTGATCTCCATCACAGCTTCCACAAAGTCGGCGCGGCGTGAATCAACGACATGCTTCACTCCCAGCGTCTTCAGCAACGCACGTTTGGCCGGGCTCCCAGCACTGGCGATGACCTCCGCTCCCAGGTAATGCGCGATCTGGATCGCCGCCATGCCCACACCGCCGGCGCCCGCATGGACGAGGATGCGCTCGTTCGCCTTGAGCTGCGCCACGGTTTTCAGCGCATGCCATGAAGTCATGAAGACCACCGGCAATGTCGCCGCCTCTTCAAACGACAGCCCTTCCGGAATGACGCGCACATCACCGCCGCGTGCGAGCGAATGAGTGGCGAGGCCGAACACGGCGAGACCAAACACCCGGTCTCCAGGAGCCACATGAGAGACCCCGCTCCCGACAGCCATGACCACGCCGGCGATCTCATCGCCAAAGATACGCGCGTCCGCCGTTTCCGCTGGATAGAGGGCCAGCGCCTTGAGCACATCACGAAAATTCATGCCCGCTGCCTTCACCTCAATCATCACTTCACCTGCACCGCAGGGCGGCAGCGCGAAGGGCGTGAGACGCAGCGCATCCAGCAGCCCGCGTTCACGGGATTCCAGCCGCAGCGGCACAGCATGATCGAGCAACTGCTCACGCGGTTCCAAACCACGACCGATGCGACGAACGTAGCGAGCATCCCCACGGAAGGCGATCTCGCGTTCGGCATCTTTTTGCTGCAGCTCGTTCCAAAGCAGCACGTCATCTGCGACCGATGCGGCGGGCGGCAGATCAATGCTGCGGCAGGTGAAGTTCGGATGCTCATTGGCAACGACGCGCATCAAGCCGATGGCAGCCCCTTGGGCCACCGCCACCACGTTCTGCCGTCCAACGGCCTGTGCGCCGCGCGTCACCAGATCAATGTGCCGTTTCGCCGCCGGGTTCAAAGCTTCGAGCGCCTGGGTCAGATGGAACAAACCATCCGTGCCCAGCAAGGCGGCGTCAGCGTTGGTTCCTGGCGCGGACTCGTTCAGATTCCACAGCAAGACGAACCTTTCCGGTGCTTCATCCACGCATGCCTCCAGGAGCTGCCGCCAGTCTTCGGGCGCTGCGGCACGCAACGTGTAAGTGTCCGCTCCCTCATCTACAAACCCGTTGCCACGCTTCGCCATGCGGCACCGCACGCCAGCGATACGAAGCTGCGCCACCAGCCGCTCACCGAGACCGGAGTCGTCGGCAAACACCATCCACGATTTTTCCGCGGACGTCTCTGTCACAGCAGGCGCGCTCGCAGCAGGTGCGGTCCACGCCTTCCGTGCGAGGAGGCCGATCAGACTTTCGCCGCCATTCGGACGGAGGAGGCCGGGGAGCGAGGCGGTCTCGCTGAAGCCGGCTTCCTGCAGCACTTTCTCCCACTGGTGCCGATGGAGCAAAGGATGGTCGGGCCGTAGATCGCGATCCGAAAAGCGCCACCAGCCGCTGGTCAGACCGAAGACCGCATTCAACCACAAATGGGGCGTGGCCACATCCACGAACAACAAAGTCCCGCCAGGTGCCAGGAGATCGTGGATGTTGTGCAAGGCGGCACGCACGTCGCTCACGGCATGCACGACATTGGCACCAAGAATGAGGTCGAACGTTCCGGCTTCGAACTCCTGCTCCGTGCCCGGCTTTTCGAGATCGAAGATCTTGTATTCGACTTCTGGAAAGGCCGCCAGTTTCTGTTTCGCGCCAGGAAAAAACGCCGCAGAGACGTCGGTGAAAACGTACATGTGCAATCCGCGCTCGATCAGCGGCAGCAACTGTGAAGCCAGACCGCCCGTGCCGGCGCCGATCTCGAGGATTCGAAGTCCGCGTCCCTCAGGAAGCTGGCGTGCGGCCGCCTCAACTGCGCTGGTGATGGCTGCAAGCCACGGGCTGGTGAAAAGACCGTCGCCGTAAAACTGATCCAGCAGTTCAGCGCCACCGCCGGTGAACAGCATTTTAACGGCATCTTTTTCGCCACGCAGAATGGGCCCGAGTTCTGCGCTCGCGACCTCACCAAGCAAAGCGTCCGGCAGATGTCCGGGATGCATGGCAACGGTGGCGCGAAACACTTCAGACACGGCATCCGCATCCAACATGAATAGCGGAGCCGGCCGAAAACCGTCCGCTTCCTTCACCAGCATGTTGCGTTGAACGAGGTCGGCTATCAATTGCGCAAACACCGGCCGCATCGGCCCTGCCACGCCGAGCGATTTTGCCGTGAAGAACCCAGTCGCTCCCATCTCACGCAAGGCGCGGGCCACCTGTGCCGCGGTCAGGTCATCTACAGCTGAGCTGGCGGCCTGGAGCGCATCACGTCCTCGCGCGTCCAACGCTTTATCCAGCGCATGCCGCGCTGCCTCATGCAGGCGTGCCAATGGCGGCGGAGCCTTCGGCACGGGCTTGGCGGCCGCCGGTGTTCGTTCCCAGGCGATGTGATAAACGAGGTCGCGACCTTTTCCGGTCCTGCCAGTCCGGCGTGCGCCCTCCACACTGATCGCCCGAAAGCCATCAATGCGGACACAGGGTTTGCCTGTCTCATCATACAAATCGATGTTTCCCTCGACCAGTTCGTCGTTGGCTTGTTTCACTCCGGCTCGTACGAGACTCGATGCACCGGGAGAACGCAGAAACAAGATCCTGGCGAAACGCACGGGCAGTCTCAGCCCCGCAGTTCGCCCCTCCACCGTCGCCGCACCGGCGGAAAAAATTTGGAGTGCTCCATCAAACAGCACGGGATGCAGCGGATATTCACCGGCACGATGCGCAATCGCGTCCGACAACGAGATGCTGCCCGCTGACTTGCCCGCTCCGGCTGACAATTCACGAATGGGACGAAACTCATCGCCGTAGCGCAGTCCCATGTCGCTCATGTGGCCATAGAAGTCGTCCACCGTCACGCTCTTCAAATCGGCAGACTGAGTGGTCTCCCACGATGAAACCGTGAAGGCCGATTCGGTGCGTTCACCGCGCATCGATCCCACCACATGCACGGACCACGACGAGGCGTTTTCGAGACGGCTCTGGATGCCAAAGGTACGCTCGTTAGGGTCATAGGACAGTTCCAGTAACAAGCCGGACGGCGGATCTGGCACGATGAGCGGCTTGCGGATTTCAAAATCTTCCACCACAAACGGCCGGCCTTCGAACAACTGCACGCCGGCTTCGAGCACCATCTCCACGAAGCCTGCCGCAGGGAAGACAATGAGGTTCTCAACACGATGATCCTTCAGGAAGGCCATGTGTCGGCCATCAAGCCGGGTGATCCACGTCGGCGTGGCCCGCGATGTCCGCACATCAAGCAAGCCACGCCCGCCTGGTGCCAGACGACCCTCGCGCAGTTCGGCGGACTCATGCCACCAGCGGCTCTTGTCCCAGGCATAGGCTGGCAGCGAGAGAATACGCCGAGAGGGCGTCATGGCGGCGAAATCGAGCACCACACCCGCCAGATGCAGGTCCATGGCCGTTTCCAGCAGCGACTCGTGTTCGCGTTCCCGGCGTGCCGAGGCCAGAATGGCGGCCTTGGTGCCATGCTCCGCATGGCATTCCTGAATCGAACGCACCAGTGCGGGATGAGCGCCGATTTCCAGCCACACATCCGCGCTCAAATCGGCCAAAGCCGTGATTGCGCACGCGAATTGCACCGGCTGTCGCACACCGAGCGACCAATGACCCGCATCGCATGCCTCGCCTTCCAACTGCTGACCTGTGACGGTGCTGAAAAACGGCACGGCTCCGACCTGCGGCTTGAGATCACCCAGCACATCTTTGAGTGCATCCGCGGCGGGCTGCATCATCGCATGATGGAAGGGATGGCTCACTTGCAGGAATCGCGCGAAGATTCCTTGCGACTCCAACTCAGCGGCGATGGCTTCCAGTGAAGTTTTCAAGCCTGACAGCGTCAGCGAACGCGGCCCATTGAATGCGGCGATGCTCACGGTGCGATCATGCCGGAGGATGGCCGCCTGCGCTTCTTCCGAGTTCAACCCAACCGCCAGCATGGTTCCGCCCGTCGGTGCGAAGTCATCCATGAACCGTCCGCGATGCACAATGACCTTCGCCGCCTCTTCCAGCGTGAGGATGCCCGCCACGCAGGCAGCGGCGATTTCGCCCACGCTGTGTCCCACGACAGCGGCGGGCTGCACGCCCCATGACTTCCACAGCGCCGCGAGCGCCATCTGCATGGCAAAGATAGCCGGCTGTGAGATCTCCGTGCGCTGCATTTGCGAGTCGGCTTCCGAACGCGCGAATTCTTCCAGGAGTGAAAACCGCGCCCAGGGCCGCATGGCGGCGTCACAGGCCTCGATCATCCGCCGGAACACCGGTTCATGCAGCATGAGTTCACGTCCCATGCCCCACCACTGCGGACCTTGGCCGCTCATGACGAAGACCACGCGTGCGGCTTGCTCGCGCCGTGGTGTGAAGGCCGTCCGCAGCTTTGGTCCCGGCTGTCCTGAGGAGAATGCATGGAGTTCCTGCACGGCCTCGGCCATCGAGTGCGTAGTTAACGCGAGACGATGCGAGTGGTGATTGCGCCGAGCTCCGAGCATGTAAGTGACGTCCGGCAGCAACGGCGAACTGCCATTCAACTTCGAATGATCATCCAGCCAGGTGCTCAACTGCCACGCGGCGGCCCGTAGCGCCTCCTCGGAACGCGCGGAGAGCACCAACGGCCATGCGCGGTCCATGGGCTCGGTCAGCAACGCCCGCTGCGGCGGCAGCGGTGGTTCTTTGAGGATGATATGTGCATTGGCACCGCCGAAACCAAAGGAATTGATGCCGACCAAGCGCCCCTCAGGCGTCTCGGAAAACGGTTCCAACGTGGTGGGAACCCGCAGTTTTAGCGCGTCGAAGTCAATGTGCGGATTGGGTGTCTCAAAATGAAGGCTGGCGGGAATCTGTTTGTGTTTGAGCACCAGGACAGCCTTCACCAAGCCGGCCACACCGGCGGCAGTTTCCAAATGACCGAGATTCGTCTTCGCTGAGCCAATGATGAGCGCTGTCTCCGTGGTGCGTTCGTTGCAGAGCGCGTCGGCCAGGGCATGGGCTTCAATCGGGTCACCCACCGCCGTGCCGGTGCCATGCGCCTCGACATAGCCGATTTGCAGCGGATCAATCCCGGCATTCACACACGCTTCGCGCACCAGCCGTGCCTGCGCTTCGCCACTGGGAAGCGAGATGCCGTTGGTGTGACCGTCCTGGTTCACGGCCGACCCCATGATCACCGCGTGGATCGGATCACCGTCAGCGATGGCATCGGAGAGTTTTTTCATGAGCACCATGCCTGCGCCTTCGCCGCGCACAAACCCATTGGCCGAAGCGTCGAACGCCTTACATTTGCCATCGGGCGACAACATCCCGGCTTGAGAGAATCCAATGAACCCATCCGGCGTGATCATCACCGTCACACCACCGGCCATCGCCGTTTTACAGTGCCCAGCCAGGATGTGCTCACAAGCCACATGCACCGCCGTCAGCGCGGATGAGCATGCGGTGTCCAGCGCGAGGCTCGGCCCCGTCAGATTGAGGCAGTAGGAAATGCGGTTGGCCGCGATGCTGTGTGCGCTGCCGGTGGGCGTGTGGGCGCTGATGCCCGCACGATCTGTGGCCGTGTGTTGCAGCCCTTGGTAATCATTGTGCGAGATGCCGACGAACACGCCGATGTCTGTCCCCTTGTCGAGATCCAAAACCAGGCCGGCATCCTCAATCGCCTCCCACGCTGTCTCGAGGAGCAGACGTTGCTGCGGATCAATGTAAGGTGCCTCGCGCGGCGAGATGCCAAAGAACTGCGGATCAAACTGGTCGATGTTGTCCAGAAAGCCACCGCGCTTGGCGATGGTCTTTCCAACCAGCCCCGGTTCCGTGTCGTAAAACCGCTCCACATTCCAGCGATCCGGCGGAACCTCCGACACCGCGTCACGACCCTCAACAAGCATTTTCCAAAATGCCTCCGCATCATTCACTCCTCCTGGAAAGCGGCAACCAATCCCAATGATCGCAATACCTTCGTTACGATTTGTGTCCATAATGTGTTTGTTTGCTACCGACGCTATTCGGAAATGCGGAGTGCCTTGGCCTTGACGGAGTGACAAACTCTCAAAATAAATGAGGTTCCCACCTCATTTAGGCATCGGGCGATGCTGAATTTCATAATGGAGTGGGGGTTTCCCTGATGCATTGCACGGCTGAGGTAAGGTTTGAACCGCGTCTTGGGATAAGGGACATGCTGTGGAGCAGTGATTCCTTGACGAGCCTGATCCGAATCCACAGTGTCGGCTCATGTGTGGCATCGCAGGCGTGATAGACTTGAGCGGTCGGCGCATGGTACCCGAAGGTATCATCCAGCGCATGGCCAGGGCCTTGGTTCATCGCGGCCCGGATGAAGAGGGATTTTTCAATCGCCCAGGCGTTGCCCTGGCATCACGGCGGCTCAGCATCGTCGGTCTCGCGGACGGCCAGCAGCCGATGACGAATGAAGATCAGAGCGCGTACGTGGTTTTCAATGGCGAGTTGTTTGATCACATTGAGAAACGCGCGGAACTGGCGGCACGCGGACATCGTCTGCACACTCACTGCGATACGGAAATCATTCCCCACCTGTGGGAAGATCATCAGGAAGGCATGTTCGCGCGCTTGCGCGGCCAGTTTGCCATCGCCTTGTATGACGTGCGCCGACAGCAATTGACGTTAGGGCGCGACCGCTTTGGCATCGCACCGCTGTACTGGACGCGACAAGGCGACTGGCTGCTCTTCGCCTCCGAAATCAAGGGCCTGCTCGCCTCCGGCATGGTCACGGCCAAAGCCGACCTGCATGGCCTGGATCAAATTTTTACCTTCGCCGCCATGCCGGGGCCGTTGACGTGTTTCGAAGACGTGCGCCTCCTGTCTCCCGGTCATTATCTGCAAATCACGCCTGGCGGAAACAGTACGGCACCGGTCATTGAGGATCACGCCTACTGGGAAATGGATTTCCCGGATCGTGGCGACGAAAACCTCGAAACAGATCCGCGCAAGCTGGTGGATGAGTTCGAGCAGTTGCTGCTCAACGCTGTGGACAAGCGTCTGCGTGCCGATGTGCCGGTGGGCGCCTATCTCTCTGGCGGTCTCGACTCCAGCATGATCGTGGCCATGGCCTGCAAGCTCAAAGGCCCGGCAATCAACACCTACACCATCCGCGTGGATGATCCCGCGCTCGATGAACTCAGCGCAGCCAATCTCTCCGCCAAGCACATCGGCACCAAGCCGCCCATCGTGCAGGAATTCCGCGCCAGCGACGCACTGGCGACTTACCCGGAGTTGATTCAGGCCGCCGAAGCACCGGTGATCGACACTTCCTGTGCTGCCTTGATGCAACTCGCCCGGCGCGTGCATGCCAACGGCCAGAAAGTGGTGCTCACCGGCGAAGGAGCCGACGAATGGCTGGCCGGCTATCCCTGGTATAAAATCGCCAAGATCCTCGGCATCCTCGACGTCATGCCCGGCATGCGGCTGAGTGACAAAGTGCGCCGGGCCTTTCTGCGTTTCAGCAAGGTGCCGCAATATCCGGCCGCATTCCGCCACAGCGTGGAAGAATGCGTCGGCGGTCCCAATGCGTGGATTGATTCCTACGGCGTGCTCGGCCTCGCCAAACTGCGCTTCTATGCCGAGCCGATGCGCGCGGTGCTGGCGCACGCACGTCCTTGGGCTGGACTCGGCATCAATCTCGAACGCGCCAGCCGCTGGCATCCGCTCAATCGCGGCCTCTGGGTCGGAGCAAGGGTCACGCTGGCCGGTCATCTGCTGCAAGCGAAGGGAGATCGTGTCGCCATGCACTCCTCCGTGGAGGTGCGCTATCCCTTCCTGGATGAAGACGTATTCGACTTCACCGCCAGACTCCATCCGCGCTGGAAACTGCGCGGCTTCCGCGACAAACACCTGCTGCGCCTCGTCGCCGAGCGCTGGCTGCCGCCGTCCATCGCCCGCCGTCACAAAGTCATCTTCCGCGCCCCGCTGGACAGTTTCCACATCGATCCCGAGCCGAAATATATCGGCGAGCTGTTGAGCGATGACTCCCTGCGCCGCACTGGCTACTTCGATGTCGCCGCCGTGCGCCATTGGCGCAAAGCCTACCGGCAAATGCGCCCCGGCTCCCTGCCTCGCCTCTCCGTGGAAATGGGCCTCGCCGCCATCGTCGCCACCCAGTTATGGCATCACACCTTCATCGATGGATCGCTGGCGGATATCCCCATGTCGAGCAGCATCGCCACCGCCGTAAAAGTGTGACACTCCCTCAAGCATTTTAGCTTCGGCTGGTTCAGCGAATCTTCGCCAGCGCCTCTTTGCCTTTCGCCTTCAATTCAGGGTCGTCATACTCCTTGTCCGGCATCGCCAGCCCTTTTTCGAGGAACAGGCGTGCCTCGACGTTTTTACCCATCTGTGCGTAGGTGCGCCCCAGTTCGATGTAATGGCGGAGCCGATGGGGATTGATCGCGATGGCACGCTCAAAACACACCACTGCTGCTTCATTGGTAGTGACTGGCAGCTTGCCGTAGATGAGTCCACCCAGCGCACGCTTGAGCGTGCCAATGCCGGCAAGCACCTGGTGCCAGCGGCCCAGCACATGCCAGGCGTTGTCATTGCGTGGATCGAGTTTGATCGCCTTGTCAGCAGCCTCCTTGATGTGTGGCGTGGCCTCCACCTGCGCCTTGCTGCCCTGATAGGGCAGCATCTTCCCGTACGTGATGGCGGGAGAAAGCTGCGCTTCGGAGCTGCGTGACGCGAGCGCCGCCGCACGCTGTCCATAGCCCAAGGCGGTGGCACCGAACTTGAGCCGGTCCTCAGTCGTCCTGGCCTCAGCCATCAGATAACGGTATTGCCGAGCGATGCGCAGCAGCAGGGGCACGTTCTTCGGCTCCAGTTGTGCCGCCCTTAGATAATAGTTGAGCGCACGATTGGCCTGAAATTTGAGATCGAAGACATCGCCCTTCTCCATGAGTTCCTCTGCGGGCGTCTTTGGCACAGCCTCCGCCGGTTTGATGATGGTTTCACCCCCAGACTGTGCCTGGCCGACAGTGGAGATGAGCAACATTATCAGGGCGATGCCCAAGGTGAGAGTGACAGAAGGAAAATTCATGATGTTAGTGCTTGGTTTCGAACAGACGGCCTGCATTTAACAGCTCCGCCTCGCTCAACGGTGGTCCGACCAATTGCAGGCTCGTCACGGGTACGGTCTTGCCTTGCGCCGGCAGCGGGACGGGCAGCGCTAGCGCGGGATTCCCCGCCAGATTGACGCCCACGGTGTTCTGCATGTTGAACACTCGCAGTTCAAACACGACAGTAGTGCCCCAGAAGGGAAACTTGGGCGGCAGATTCTGCAGCGTCGGCACGGCGATGAAATCCATCTTCTTGAAGGCTTCGAGCAGAGTTCGCTGCCACCCAGGCCGTCTCTTCAGCGCTTCTGTGTAATTGTTGGCCTTGTATTCAATTTCGCCCAGAGCGAACACCGCCTTGGTGATGAAGTTGACGCCTTTTTTGTCGCCGTATTGGCGGTCACTGATCCAGGCATCGGCGGCGGCCACGACTTTGCCGTCCTTCTGCGCCTGTTCCCATTGCGCTTTGAACGCCCGACTGAGCCGGTAAATCTTAAAGCCTTTGGCGACGAGGACCGCGTCTATGGCGGAGTCGATGGCGGGGTCGGTGCCGTCCAGATACAGCCGCCCAATTTTAATCTGCCGGGGCGAAGGTTTGGCCGCGGCGGCTCTTTCGTAACGAGCAGCGAATCCCCGCTGCAGCAAGTCCATGCCTTTCACCAGATGGGGGATGTCCTTGGCCATCGGTCCGACGGTGTCCAGATTTCTGGGTGAGATGGGAACCACGCCTTGGGTGGACACGAGACCATAGGTCGTCTTCAGGCCGTAAATGCCGCAGCACGCCGCCGGGACGCGGATCGAACCGGCGGTATCGGTACCAAGAGCCACATCCACCATACCGGTTTTAACCGCTACGGCCGAACCGCTGGACGAGCCTCCTGGAATCACTTCAGTCTTGCCGTTCCAACGATTTCTCGGCGTGCCAAAATGGCTGTTGTTGCCCGACACTGTCACCGCGAGTTCTGTGAGATTCGTTTTTCCCACAATCGGCACATGGCGCTCCCGCGCTAATGCCAGACACTTCGCATCGCGTGCCGCAGGCGGACTCGTGCTGGCGAGATAGGCGGAACCGGCAGTGGTGACCACGCCTTTTACATCGATGTTATCTTTGACTGCTAGACGCAATTGCCTGCTTTCTGTAGGCGGTGGCCAGTAAACGATGAAGGCATGAGCACGCGCCCGAGTCGCCAAGTGTTTTTCCCAGGAACAACTGTTCAGGAGAAGCAGCCACAATAGTCCTGACAGAACCCATTGGAAGGTGGCGCAGGATTGATTTTTCATGTCATTCATCAAGTGGCCCTCCATGTTTTGTCTCGAAACGGGGCGGTTTGCCCCGCTGGAAAGATTTTTTTTCTTTCTGCGCCAGCCATCAACTTTTGGGTGGATCTGCCGGATCACTTCTAGGCGGGCGAGGGTCTGCGCCACCATTGCAATAGAACATCTCCCCATTTTTGTCCGTCCAGTGATGGGCGCGATGCGGCTTGTCCAAAGCACAGCGTTTCTCACCCGGCTTTGGTGGTAAAGATGGGCCCGGGGCCGGGGGCGGTGGAACCGGCGGCGGGGCCGGACTTGGTGGCGGAATCGGCAGAATCGCCAAGGATGGTCTCGCCGACGGCATGGCGTCGAGGTAAATTCCACTGGTCAGAAAAAGTGAGGCAACAATGGCAGCGAGTAACGGTCTCATGGCATTTGCGGCTGATTTTTTGACATGTCTCGAATGGAACGGTGCGCAACGTCTGGCCCCACCGAATCTAGAAAATCATGGCTATGCCCTCACTTCGCGTGGGCGGCTGCCAACGGACGTATCAAGTTAGGCATCGCTGGCACCACATGCGTTTGATGGGCTGGCACCCATGCGATCACAAGTGATTCATGAACCGGCTGATTTGCGGGACGGACCATGTAATTAGGCGCATTTTGATGCACGCGTCTTGGCGGTTTCCGCCGAATCCGTCAGTCCAGTGATGCAACTAGCACCGTCTGCTGCAACACATGAGAGGGACCGGGTGGTCGGGAGCTGCCCGGTCCCAATCTACTTTGATCCCGGTGGATTTCTAGGAGGGGACAAGCGGTGGAAACCACGGCGAAGAGGTGGCTTCAGCCTGCCAAACTCCTCGGCCTGTGCAGCGCAAAGGCAGCCGCCATAAATGATAATGACGCCGGACAAATAGATCCACACCAGCAGCACGATCACCACTGCGACCGCGCCATAGACGGCGTTGTAATTGCTGAGTTCATACACATAACGCTCAAACAGATTGCGGCAAACCTGGAGGAGAATCGTCGTCAGAAGGGCGGCGAGAGCGACTTCGGAGAACTGCGTGCGGCGCCGGGGTGAAAATTTGAAAAACATGCTGAGGCCATAGAAGAGCACCATGGAAGGCACGAACAAAACGGCGATGTCAAACAGGCTGCTGAATGCCTCGGCTTGCAGAATGGCGGTGTGCCGGAGATGACTGATGCCCAGAGGTACCAGCACACCGATGAAGAGCGCGCTTGCCACCAGTCCCAGCATCATAAAACTATGCAGCGGGAGCCGCCACCACGGGTACTCAATGGTCCCCCAGGCTCGATTCACACCACGGACCATGGCGTGGAAGAAATGAGTAGAACTCCAGATGAGCCCTAACATTGCCAGGGCGCTGATGCCCCCACGGGCATCGACAATGCCATGAATCGCGACATCGACGACACCTCTGTCCGAAGTGTTGAGCGGCACATAATGCCCAAGGTTGTCGATGATATAACTGACCACGGTGGCATTATCCCAGAACTTGGAACCGAGGGTGACGAAGAGGAAGATAAGTGGGAACAGGGCAAAGAATGCATAATAGGCAAAGGCCGCCGCACGCTGCTCGCCGTCGATGTCGAAAAACTTCACTCCAGCCACCCAAAACATGTGCAAGACGCGTTTGACCCACTCGCCCAGGGGATGCCTCTCAAAGAAGGATATGGTCATGCAGTATTAGGGCAGACGGTTCTTAAAACGGAGGCTTGTCGGGAGTTGGCACACTCATAAATCATTTCACGGCGACTCGTCGATCCTCCAAGAGCGAAATCGCGATACCCGTCGCGAAAGCGGTCCAAAACACGGTCGTGGGATTCTGCATTTTCCGCCGCAGAGACTCCCAGCCTCCATGCGGTTGGTTCAAAAGAGTGAGCGCGGTTTCAGAGTCCTTCCCGGAGGGTTGTCGAATCGCGCCGCCTTCATTGATCATGGCATTGGCTGCCATATCTGTAGTTCCGCGATGGTGCGTAATGAAGTCTTGTCTCATGGCGTGATTGCACTTTTTGGTTATTCCAATGATTCGAATGGGATCAGCCTGGCGGTGGAACGAACATGTCTGGAGTGGGATCACGGTGATCATAGATCTCCGTCTCAATGCCATGCTCGTTCAAATGCTCACAGCAAAGCTCTACAGCTCTGCGACCATCAATGGACACGAGATCGAAAAGATCTGTGCGGTATATCAGAGTTCCAGTTGCCGCTTGCATCATCACAAGATCGCTGCCGGGCAGACAAACGGTCGTGTGATCAGGCGCAAAAGCGATGCTTCACTCGGCACGCATAAACCAATCGCCGTCTTGTTGAATGGTGCTCACCGCCTCAACGAGTTGTGCGAGCGAAGCTTCTTTCGCGATGAAGCCTTTGGCGCCGCAGGCGGCGGCTCGTTGGGGATAGCTGCTGTCCTCATGCGCAGACACCATCAGAACAGGCAGGCGCGGAAGGTGCTGAAGAACTTCGGCGATGAAGTCAAAGCCATTACCATCAGGCAGTCCTACGTCCATCACCAGAAAATCGGGAGCGTCCTGCTTGATTTTATCCCGAGCCTCGGCAAGAGAGGAGGCCATCCAGGCCATGGTGAGGTCAGGCGCGTCTTCCACCAGAGTCAAAAAAACGCCACGGATGATGGCGTGGTCGTCCACCACAGCGAGCCGCCGCGGCGCATTTTGAAGCGTTGAGGAAATGGAGGCCAACATGTTTAGGCAGCCTATCGGCGCACATTTGAAATTCCAGGCGGTTGAGGTGACATTCGCATTTTAGAGAGCCTCTTGAACACCTCTCTTTCCTTGATCGAGAATGTTCCGCTGATAGTTGCGGCAAGCTTTACTTCACAGTGTAGCGAGAAGCACCGAAAAAAAGGATTTCGCCACCAGCATAAAAAAGCGGGAGACCAGCCTCCTAGAGCGCGGCAAAAAATAAGCCATTTGGCAAGTGTGCCGACGGCGACAAAGAAGAAGTTCATGGCAAATCAAATCGCCTATGCCAAACCCCGTGGTTGTATGGAACTGGACACCATGTGACCACAGTATCGACTGGTTCTGATGGATGGCGCGCTCCGTAAGCAGGCCGAATTATACATGAAATTACAGCGTTCTTGGATTGCTCCAGGTTTCTCTTCAACGGTCAGGGAAATCCAACACACGAATGGAGTGGTGATAGCTAAAAAATAACCCGCATGTCAGCGTGGATTATTCTCCGATGCGTGATTTTCGTTTTTCATCCTGACATTAACGGCTATGCCGGGGTGAAGAGATGTGAATCCATGCTGCCTGTCCTGATTGAAACTTGTCGCGTCAACATGCCTGAGATCCGCATCTTTAAATTCACCCACCAAGGAGCGTCAGCGCAGGACAGTGAATTATCATGCTCCGAAAACTCCATCCGTCTTGGAAGAGGGCGTCCAAGTTGGCTCCACTGGTTGGTGCGCAGAAGTCTCGGAACTAAAGGGAAGGGGACTCAGATGAACTGAATCCCCCTTCCCTTTCTCTCACGCGGACAAGCCAACGTGAGTGTCCAGCAGTCCATGCAACGCCTCGGTACGCTTGGGCAGTTTGGCGAGGTTGCCGTCCTTCAAAGACTCGGTGAACGCGTTGAACAGGCTCCAGACGTTGCGTGATTCAAACGCGTCATGTCGTGGCGCGCGCCATTCGTGCAGGACGGGTGGGATCAATCGGTTGGAGCAGACGCCGACATCGGTGGCGCGGATGACGAGGTCGTGGGCTTCGATGTCGGTGATCTCGGCTTCTTTGTAGGCGGCGATGCGTTTGTCCTGATCATGCCATTTGGCAAGCAGGAGTCCGATGGAGCGGCTGACCAATTGAGGCAGATCCCGAACGATGTACCGGGTGTGTTTGCGCGCGAATTTGATCTCGCCGCTGAACGACAGGTTGTCGCAGACGAACACGCTGGCTCCGGCGACGATTCCCGTAGGGAATGTCTTGTCGTGGCTGTTGCGTAGCCCAAGCACCCAGCAGTAATCCTCGCTGGCTTTCTGGGCGTGCATTTCCATTAGGCCGAAATAACGCTGCCCCTCATGGGACAACGAATGGGCTTGCGTGCCGATGCGCAGGTTGGTGGTGGCGAGAGTTCTCTGCACCGTGGTGATGAGCTGGTGATGTGGGATGGTGCACCAACTGTCGGTGGAGCGTGGCGTGGAAACGGCGCGGACCTCATCGAGGTTCACGTGAGAGGCTCCGCAGTGCAGAATGAGATTCGGGGCGCGGCGTTGGATGAGCTGAGGTTGAGGATCGAGATTGGCAATCATGTTAATATGTTCCTTTCTTGAATGAAAATGCCCATGAGCCGGTGATGGCTCATGGGCTTGGAGGTTGATGGTTGGGGTTTTAGAGTTTGAGGCTTTGCAGGGTGCGCAGGGTGGTGCGCACCGAGTTGAATTCCTTGCTGCTGGTCTTGTGTTCGCGGTGGATGGACTTCAGCTTCAGGGACAGGTCACGCAGGAGATTGAACCCATCGGTGAACTTGTCCCGGATTTGCAGGGTCAGGTCGATGGCTTCTTCGAGGGCGGATTTACTGTCGTTGGATGTCGGTCCTTCAGAGTTTGGGGTAGTGATCATGGGTTTGCTTGCTTGGGTTGGTGTTGGGGGTGGAGGCCGGGATGACGGCAGACGAACTGGAGCGGGTGCGGGTTTTGCTTCCATCTGTGGAGGGGATGCCACAGCGCGTAGAGGCATCACGATCATTTGCCGCCCTTGGCTGTGGAACCGCAGGGGAGCGTCTTGTTCCATGAGGCTGATCGTGTTGAGACCGTAGTGCAGTGCTTTGATGAGCAGCTTGCGGTTGACGAAGATCGTGATCTCCGGACCTGCGGCTTGCACATCGGGCACCGGCACGCGCAACCAGGGTTCGGCATAGCTGTCCTTGCCGAGGAGCAGGAACTGTCCCTGCTTCCATTCCAGGCCGATGCAGAACAACCGCTCATCGTGACAGGGCATGCGCTGGATGAGCCTGATGAGAGTTTCCAGTTTGGCCGGGGCGATGGTGATGTGGGTTTTGACAGCGCTCGGATGGGGAACCGTCACGCGCCAGTCAGGGTAGTTGCCTTCGATCTGCTTGGTGATGAACCGCCAGCGTCGGCTGGAGAGCTGGACGTGTTTGTCATTGGCCTTGAGCTGCCATTCACCGTCCGCGTTGAACTCCTTCCAGCCGAGGAACTTGTGGTTCGGAATGATGAGGGAGCGCTTCAACGGCAGCGAGAACGAGTTCGCGCTGTACAGATGTTTGCCATCCGTGCCGATGATGTAGTTGGCCTTGGGATTGCTGATGTCGATGAATGTGCCGTTGAGCACGTAACGACTGCTGTCGATGCTGGCGCAGTCCATCGCTTCGAGGATCGACTCGCGAACACCGGCTGGCAGAGGGATGGCGTCCGCCTGGAGGCGCGGTGTGACGGGAAACTCTTCCGGTGCAACGAAGGCGAGCTTCGATTCACCGAACTCATTCCCCAGGGGGAAGCGGATGATGCTGGCGTCTGGGCTGGACTCGACCTCGATGGTCTCGCCCCTGCCGCAGTTTTTGACGACTTGAGCGAGTTGATCGTAAGGAAGCAGGATGGTGGCAGGCGGGCCTGCGGTGGGATGTTCAAGACGCATGGTGACGAACCGGTCGAGGTCGGTGCCGGTCAGGGCGATCCAACCATCGGCGGTGCGTTCGACTTTGAGGTGATGCAGCACTGGCAGCGAGGCTTTGGGGTTGATCACTTTGCTGAGGCCGGCGAGCGCGGCTTTCAGTTCCGCGATGGGGAGTGGGATGGGTTTCATGGAGATGGTGGGTTGAACGCGAACAGCCCATGCACCGGTGAGGGCGCATGGGCTGGCAGCGTGGGTGGGTGGGTTAAGCGGCTGCCTGCATCACCTCAGCTTTGTATTTGAGCTGGGCAGTGGTGCATTCAGCGGAACGGATGTCATCACGCGGTCCGAGATATACCGGCTGATAGATGGAGCCGGATTCCTTGAACGCGTAGAGGTAGCGGCATTCCACGACGGCTCCCGGTGAAGGGACATCGTGGTTGGGCGGGATGGTGACGTTGCCAGCGGGGCGGGCCTTTGCGTTCTCGAACAAGATCAATGACACGCTGCGCTTGTCGTTCGCCTTGGCGACGATGAACGAGGCGGTCTCGTAGAACTTGTATTTGAGCTGGGTGCCACCGGCGCTGGGACGGCCGGAGATGTAAGGAGCGTCGCTGTGCTTGAAGACAACACCCTCAGCATGGCGCTGTTTGAGCTCGTGGTAGCAACATTGCTTCTGCGCCGTGGTAAACTGGCTTGGGACCAGTTCGATGTGCGGGTGTTGGAATGAACCGAGCAGGTTCATCAAGTGCAGGTAGCGTTCGCCACAGCGTCGGCCCCGGATGTCATCGTCGTCGATGAACAGGAGGTCGAAGGCATGCAGCGTGTCGCCGATGGCTTCACCATCCATCAGAAAGTCCCCGGCACATGCCGAAGCCTCCTCAATGAGCGATGGTGGCAGCGCGACGGTGAGCCCCAGGCGGTTGATGCCCGTGACGGTGTCGCCCTGCTTGTGGATGAGCAGCCGCCGGCCATCCTTCTTCTCCTGCATCCAGCAGGCCGGGTCGTGAATGAGTTTTTCCAGCTCGTGTGACTCCACCGGGTTCAACAACTGCGGCAGAATGCCGGAGCGGATCTTGTCGGTGTGCTGGAGCGGAGCGGTGGTTTCGGCAGGGCAGTAGCCCTTGGCGGTCTTTTCCTTGATGAGCTTGTCGTAGATGCCTTTGGCGATCTGATATTCGACGGGCTGTTGAGTTTTGCTGCCGGTGCTGAGAGTGGCACCGCGACGACCATAGGCGAAGTGCACCATGAAGCCGCCATCCTTGGGCTTTATGCTGGCCTGATACACTTTGTCGGAGGGGCCTTCGCGGAAATAGAGGGTGATGCTTTCCATGGGTGTCCTTTCATGAAATAAGAAGAGCCGGACGACCTTGCGATCGTCCGGCTCTCCCGGGGTTGAGATGTTGGGTGGGAGCCTGCCGTGTCAGTAGTTGTTATAGGGATCACGGCGTTGCTGTTGCTGGCGCATGCGCATGACGAGGATTGAGCGACCTATGGAGACCAACCCGGCGATGAGGCCGATGACCAGCAACACCGAGAGCGGCACCAGCACGAGGTTGGAGGTCGTCTTGGTGATCAGATCGATCCATGAGTTGAACTGCTTCAAGGCCAGCGTGACCAGCGGCGCCACCAGCAAGGATGGCACCGCCAGCCCGAAGGCCAGCCGCAGGTTGAACTTGAACCACTCGCGCAGAGTTCCCTGCGGGGAGAGCCAGTATTCAAACCGGCGGCAGGTGAAACCAATCACCTCCACGGAGCGCTCAATGGCGCTCAAGTGCGGCAGGTCGTGATCAACCTCCGGTTCCGGCAGCGGTTCAGGCTGCCATCGACGGATGACGATCTGGCGCATCTGTTTCGCCCAGGTGGTGGTGGGCACCGTTGGGAGTTCCCGGTTGGGTGGTGGTTGGGATGGTTCGTCCCAGTCTTCGTGTGGCATCATAGTGTTGGCGTGTTTTGGCCCCGAGGGCCGTTCCGATGACAAACAACAACACGCAGCCTAGAGCGAGGGTGCCGGTGGCAACTTCCCAGCGGTTGGTGATGGCGTGTTGTTCCAATATTTGCTCTTCGAGCTTGGTGATCTTGGCGCGGTATTCCGGACCGAGATCCGGCGGTGGAGGTGGCGGATCTTTGAAGAACCAGCCTGCGTAAGCTGTCTGGTCAGTGCCAGCGGCGGCACTCGTTGAAGAACTCACAGCTCAGGCATTGCATCCCGGGCGACGGGACGAAATGCTGGCGCTGCAAGCCGTCGAGGTAGGCTTCCATTTGCTTGAACAGCCGGGTTTGCTGCGGCGGCCGCATCGGAGGCAGCGTGGTGATCACCACTTTGGGGTTCTTGAGTTTGACCAGATGATGCAGCTGCACGCCGGTTTCAATCGCGCCAGTGTTGTGGCGGTAAAGCTCGGAATAACTGCTGGTCTGAATCTCGTTGGAGTGGGCGGCCTTGTCCGGGTTGGGCGTGGATGACGCGGTCTTGTAGTCGATGATCTGGCGTTGCTGCACCAGATCGAGGACGCCGATCAAGCGTGGCAGGCCGTGAGACGTGAGATCAGCCTCAACCGGCACTTCCACGGCATCGGGCTTGAGATCGGCAGGCACGTGACTTTCCCGGAGGTAGGTGTCACAGAGGCGCCAGCCGGTGGTCTTGTCGGCCTCTTCTTCACCGGGTTCCCACTGCACGGGGCCTTCGGTGGTGTCCGCCCACGCTTTGAGGTAGGTCTGATGAACCGCCTTGAGCGAAAGCGGCTGCTGCAGCCAGCGTGCCTTGTTCCAGGTCTTCAACACGGTGTGAACCGCGCTGCCGAGATGGAGCGAGGGTGTCTTGGGTTTTGGCAGCCTGAGCACATAGCGGAAGTAGAACTTCAGCCGGCATTGCAGGAACAGGGACAGCCGTGAAGCTGAGATCTTTTCCTGCAACCCGGCGATGATGTCCTTCTCGCTGCGTGCTTCCGGAGGTGGAGCTTCAGCGAGCGTGTTCATGCGGCCTGAGAGGTGGTGGGTTGTGGACGCCAGCGGGTCTGGCGGGTGGCGGGTTTGCCGGCCTTGACCAGCAGGTCCTCGATGAGCTGGGAAGCCTGCATCTTGTTGAGCTGCTTCACGCCGGTGCCAAAGAGCTGCTGGGACAGATCCTCGGCCTCCTGTTTCTCGATCTGGTTCTCGTTGAGGATGCGCAGGATGAACCCGCGCTGCCCTTCAGTGCAGTTCCAGCGGTCGGCGGCAGGCTGTGGCGTGTAACCGCCGTGTGTGCCGTTGCCGTTGTGCTGTGGCTGCGCACGACCGTTGCCCGGGCTGTTGCCGTTGGAAGCGGGCATGAAGCCGGGGTGTTGGATTTCCTGGTCAACGGCGTGCTGCAGCAGGGCGTAAAGCTGCTGAACTTCCGCTTGGACCTGGCTGATGTCGGTGAGTTCGATCTCGACCGAGGCGCTGAAGCTGTGGCTGCTGTATTGTGGCAGGCCGAGTTTTTTGCTGTAGTTGGCGCTGAGTTTGATGGCCATGATGATGTCCTCCTTGGATGTGATGGGTGTTGGATTGCGATGAAGAAAGCCGCCACAACGCCCGCCAACAAGACACCCGGTCCCTCGTGAGAGAGGCCGGGTGTGATGCGAACAGGGTTGGATGACGACGTAGTGCGGCTAGCGCGTGATGCGAGCCTCCTGAGTGCGGCCCTGCGCCGGGACGCTCATCTGCGTGGTGGCGATGCTCCAGCTCTCCGTGTCACGCAGACAGGAGGTAAGGAGATCATTGACCAGCCGTGTCATGGGACGGCGGAGCCGCCGGCGTTCATGATACAAAGCGCAGACGATGACCCGGTCGATGCAGGGCGAATAATGGGTTCGCCGTGGCATGGTGGGTGAATGAGAGAGATATGATTTCGCCTCTCAAATCTTTATAACGCGAATGGGCGTGAAATTGCAGTCCAAATCGTTCCAGATGTTGAGAACCCAGATTGGGGAGTACGGCTGAAAACCACGAGGGGGGTTAGCACCAGAAATGGCAGAGAAATGGCAGTGGTGAAAATTTATTACTCACTCACGCCTCAATAAAATATTCATAACTCTTTGATTATGAAGATGGTGGGTAGGGCTGGGTTCGAACCAGCGTAGGCGTAAGCCAGCAGATTTACAGTCTGCCCCCTTTAACCGCTCGGGCACCTACCCATTCCTTCCTTGCAGAAGGGCCGCGATTATGAAGGTGAGCGCCCGCAATGCAACCGCTTTGTTCCTTCGTTTTGCATTCTCCGTTTCGGGCTCAGCGGCGGCGCTTGCCACGACGCTGAAAAGCGGGCTTCACGGTGGGGGTTTTCGCCTGCAAAACCTTGTAGGCTCCCGTCTCGATGATCTTCTCCACGCTGGCAAAGGTTTCGTTGAGCAGGTTCTCGTATGGAAGCTGCCGGTTGGCCACGAGCCAGAGTTCGCCTGCGGGGCGCAGCGCACCCGCCGCCGCAGCGATAAATTTCATGCCGATGAGCGGATCGACCTCCTTGCCCTCGTGAAAGGGCGGATTCATCACGATGAAGTCATACTGCGCACGGTCGAGGCCGGTGGTGACATCGTGCCAGTGCGGCTTCGCTTTCACACGGGTGGGAATGATGCCGAGATTGCGCCGGGCGCACTCGAAGCTGTCGGCATCGGCGTCGTAAATGTCTAGCGTGTCGATGTCGTGGCAGTGACGCAGCAGGTGATCGCTCAAAAAGCCCCAGCCGCTGCCGAGATCGGCCACGTTTCCGGCCAGAGTGAGCGGCAGATGCTTCGCGAGCAGCGCGGAGCCTTCGTCGATGCGGTCCCAACTGAACAAGCCGGGCCGTGACCAGAAGCGCCCATCGAGAATGCGACGCATGGCGGTTCCCTGGCGCCAGCGTTCGAGCAGGTCGGCTTTCCAGGGCTTTGTTTCGTCTTTGGTAGCCCAAAAGACGCGGCTGTGATGCTTGGAGAGCGATTCCGCTCCGCCTGCCACTTCGCGCAGGTGCTGCTCGCAGCGCTTGCTGCCGGCATCGTTGTGCTGCGCGGCCATCAGGAGGCCGCCGGGGGCCAGATGATCGTGCGCACGGGCCAGATCGGCGACCATGAGATCACGCTGCGGATCAGGCAAAACGAGCACCAGATCAAAGAGACCATGAGCTTCGCGTTCGACGCGATAGCCGGCGGCTTCGAGTTCCTTCGCACGCGGTTTCCATGTCTGCTGGCACACGAGGCGTCCGGCGAAATGCTCCAAGGCGGGATGCTCCTGCGCACGCAGGAAGAGCACACGGCCTTCGGTGCTGATGTCAGGGTTCACATCAAGGGCGTAAAAGAGGGCGTCGATAGCGTAGGACATGAAAAATGGAGTTAGAGTGCCCAGCGCAGCAGGTGCGGGGCGGCGAAGGAGGCGAGCAGCAGCAGCAGCAGGCCGATGAGAACGGCGGCCACGCCGACGAAGAGGATTTCGAGCACTTTGACAGTGACGAGGGAGAGGCGCGAGACGCCCACGTCTTCGAGGGTGGCGAATTCGCGCTGACGCAGGCGGAAGGAGAGGGCAAACACGAGCGCGGTCACAAACAACGCCGCCGTGGCGGTGAGCAGCAACGCGCTGGCGGCAAAACCTTCGAGACGCACGAGCTGCGCGAGCAGAGATTCCATTTCATCGCGCGGACGGATGAGCTGCTGGTCTTTGGAGCGGGCAAACTGACCGGCGAGCAGGGCTTCACTCTTCGCATCCTGCGGCAACAGGATCACGGCGCTGATCGGGTAGGTGGCGAGGTCGCCGTGGAAGTGGAAGGTGGCGATGTTGGTATCCGTGACTTCGTTGAACATGCGCACGGCGGCGTTGCCGACGATGTTGCCCTCCTCCTGCTTCAACACAACGGATTCGTCCTGCTTCAGATCGTCATGGCCATGCGAGCGGCCTTCGATGAGCCAGGTGGTCTTCAGATCGACAAACACGGCATCGTCATCGGGCGTGCCGTTCGGCGCGAGGACGCCGGTGACGCGCATCTTCAGAGGATAGACACCCGCCATGTCGAAGGCCTGCTCGGGCGTGGAAAAGACATGACCGCCGGGCTGGAGATGGCGCTGCTGCGCGAGGTTCGCACCGACGACGCAATCGCCCAGGCGGCTGAGTTGTTTGCCGGAGGCGAGAGGCAGGCTGCGAAACGTGAAGTATTCCAGTTCGGTGCCCACAACCGGCGCTCCCTGCGCCTGATAGCGGATGTGCAGCGGGATGGCGGTGGCGGAGTGGTTCTGACGCAGCTCGGCCAGCGCGCCGAACGGCAGCGGCAGGAGGTTTTCGCGTTTGAAATAGAGCGCCGTCATCAGCAGGTCGAGCGCACTGCCGCGCGTGCCGACGATCTGTGGCGTGGCGGCGGCACGCGCGCGAAGTTCCTGCTGCGCATGATCAATCAAGACCCGCAGACACAGCGGCAGCGCAAAGACGAGGCCCAGCGCTGCGGCGAGCAGCGCGCTTTGAAAGCGATGCCGCAGCACGTAGCGCGCCGCGAGATGGAAGGCGGCGCTCATGCGATGGCGAAGTCCTCCATGCGCACGGTTTGATCAAAGAGCGGCAGCAGATTCGGATCGTGCGTGACCATCACCAGGCACGCGCCGCGTTTGCGCGCGTCTTCGAGAAGCATATCGACGACGATGCGTCCACGCGCCGGATCGAGCGAGGCGGTGGGCTCGTCGGCAAAGACAAAGCGCGGCTCATGCACCAGCGCACGTGCCACGGCGACACGCTGGCGCTCACCTTGGGAAAGCTGGGAGACACGTTTGTCGAGGTATTGAGAAATTTGAAGACGGTCGGCGAGGTCGTGGGCCTTGGTGCGGACAGGAGTGTCCGCGCTCCCCTCGCGAAACTGGTGCGGCAGCAGAATGTTTTCGGTGACGGTGAGGTAGTCGAGCAACGCGAAGTCTTGGAACACGAGGCCAACGTGCTTCAATCGGAAGGCACGGCGTTGTTCGTGATTAAGCGAATCGATTTGCGCCGAACCTAAGCGGACTTGTCCCGAAGCGGGGGTGAGCAGGCCAGTGAGCAGACGCAGCAGGGTGGACTTCCCTGCCCCGCTCGGCCCGGCCAGCGCCAGCGCCTTGCCAGCGGCGAGTTCGAGGCGCGGCACATGCACGCGAAAGCCCTCGCCCGAGTAGGCAAAGTGGAGGTCGGTGACTTGAATGCCGCTGGTTTCGGTCATGCGGACACTTCTTTAGAGCAGCAATCCCGCGACACAAGCGGTGCAATAGCAGGCCAGCAGGCCGCCAAACATGGCTTTAAGGCCGATCTGGGCCAGTTCCGTCCGGCGTTGCGGCACCAGCGCGCCGATACCGCCGATCTGGATGGCGATGCTGGCGAAATTGGCGAAGCCGCACAGTGCATAGGTGGTGATCTCCGCGCTGCGGGGCGAGATGGCCGCCGTTTGCTGACTGAGATGCAGGTAGGCGAGGAATTCGTTCAGCACGACACGCTCGCCGAGCAGCGCGCCCACCTTGCCGCAATCCTGCCACGGCACGCCCATGAGCCAGGCACAGGGCGCATTGAGCCAGCCAAGCATGAGCTGCAGCGGCTGCGGCACGTTTTGACCGAAGGCACGCAAGCCGAGCGAGAGCAGGTAATTCGCCAGCGCCACCACGGCGACGAAGGCGATGAGCATGGCCATGACGTTGATGGCGAGCTTGATGCCGTCACTCGCGCCGTGGCAGAGGGCGTCGATGCCGTTGGCGGTTTCGCGTTCGATGGGCTTGTGCGCGCCATGGGCCGTTTCGCTCACCTCGGTTTCGGGCAGGAGGATCTTTGCCATCATCATCGCGGCGGGAGCGCTCATCACGGAGGCGGTGAGCAAATGTCCGGCGGAGATGCCGAAGGACACATAGGCCGCCAGCACGCCGCCAGCGATGGTCGCCATGCCGCCGACCATCAGGCACATCAGCTCGCTGCGCGTCATGCGGGCGAGGTAGGGCTTGATGACGAGCGGGGCTTCGGTCTGTCCCATGAAAATGTTCGCGGCGGCGGCCAGCGTTTCGCTGCCGCTGGTGTGCATGATGCGGCGCATCACCCAGGCCGCGCCTTTGACGACCAGTTGCAGCACACCGTAATGATACAGCAGCGAGGACAGCGCCGAGACGAGCACGATGCTGCCGGTGATCGTCAGCGCGAAGACAAAGGCGTGGTCCTTGTCGAACGCCGTCGTCATCTGCGTCCGGTCCGCCAGCGGTCCAAACACCAGGCCCACGCCTTCATTTCCGAAGCTGAGCAGCTTGCTGAAGGCCTTGTCGAGAAACACGAAGACCGCCTTGCCGCCGTCCGTCCGTAGAATCAGCGCGCCAAAGACCATCTGCAGCCCCAGCCCCGCCATCACCGTTCGCCACGGAAACAACCGCCGGTTCGACGACATGGCCCACGCCAGCGCCACGAACACCGCAAGGCCCAGAATGCAGATGAGACGTTCCATGGGTGCGCGTGAGAAGCTCAGGTTTAACGACGGTCCAGATCCCAGCCGCTGTGGCCCCACTGATAACCTTCTTCATAGCGGCGGGAGGAGGAAGTCCAGTTTTTGGGGAAGGCCTGCTTCACCTGCGGGTGGTGGTTCGATGGGTGATCGGCGAACTGAAACGGCACGCCCGGCGAGCTGCGAACCTCCTGTGGTGAGAGACCGGGCAGAGACCTCTGCGTCTCCCACTTCTTGCCATTGGGATAATAGAACTGCTGCGTGGGATGGTGGTAGTAAGCCTCGAAGCGCGGGTAGTAGGTATAGTTGACGACACCACCCGTCCGGGGTGCGAAGGCAGCCAAGCCGCCTGGATAGCCATAGCCTCGGACCGGCATGCCCCAGTGCGCGTCACACCCGGAGAGCGTGAACAGCAGCGAGGCACCAAGGCAGAGCAGGCGGAGATGACGTTCCATGCGTGCGAGGCTAGCGGTACAGTCTGCGCAGGCAACTTGGAATGCGGGTCTGGCACCGGCGCTCTTCCGACCGCCCCATGCGGTCACGCGATCACCAAAGCCAACGCGGCATGCCGACACATCATCGGCACGTCATCAACCAAGTGTCGCCCACGCTTATCGGTGGTCGTGATCGCGATCCCGGCCGCCGGCAGGAGGGCCTTGATGGCTTCCGCCTTGGGACGATTGATGTCCGCTGCTGGAGGGAGACCAGGTGCGGGGGTAGGACCGCGTGATTTGCGAGTGATGCTGCGGAGGGCGGCCGGGAAGATTTAGCGGCACGGAGGGGGAAGAACGCAACAAGCCGGGTGGAATGCCACCATGGGGCCGCGGACTTGCCACCCATGCGGAACCGTTGTGGTAATGGTATTGCTGCGTCGGCAGGTGGTAGTATGTCGAGTAACGCGGGTAGTAGGTGTAGTTGCTGAATCCGCCGTAAACGGAGGCATAGGAGCGGTTGTAGCCGTAGCCCGGCCCATCCAGATAATCCACGCAGCCAGTGAGCGTGAGAAGCAGGGTTGCCGCGAGGAGGAGTCTGACTTGGCCAGACGGAGGCGAGAAGGAAGTCTTCATGAAAGGATCATCCTCCGGGAGCTTCCCAAAGCAAGCATGCGCAGAGATGTCGCTCGGTTTTGACAAGGGAGCGTGCATGGAGAGCAAGAATGGATCAACCCGACGGGCTCAGGGCAGGCCTGTGAATGGCGGCAGTCAGCGCAGAAGTCGTTTGATCACGCATTTCGCGGCCAGTTCGCGACTACTTCGCGATGGAATACCCTTTCCAAAGCCACTCCAGCGCATGCGGCAGGATCTGCGGCCTCGCGGGGCCGATGCCGTGGCCGGCATTGAGGCAATAGACGTACTGATAGTGATAGCCCTTCTCCTTCAAGACCTTCGCCATGCGATGGTTCGCTTCCACCCAGTCGTGCATGCCGTCGCGCATGACGTTCGGGTTGAGCAGATCGCGATCTCCGACGGCCATCCAGATGCGCAGTGGCTTCACCGGACTTTCGGGGATGATCTTGCTGTGGAAGCCCCACGCGCCATCGGGCGTCTCGGGATTGAAGGGCCACTGCTGGTTCACAAAGGTGCCGGAGAAGGTGAGCACGCGGTGATATAAATCGGGGCGATACCAGGCCATCGCGAGCGCGGCGGAGCCACCCGAACTGTTGCCCATCGTGGCGCGGCCTTCGGGATCCTTGGTGAGTTTGATGCCCGCGTTCTTCTCCACCAGCGGCAGCACTTCGTTCTCGATGAATTCGGCATACAGGCCGGACATTGTGTCGTATTCGCGACCACGCTCATGGCCCTGCGCGTCGCCGCCGCCGCTGGAGATCATGATGGCGATCATCGCAGGCACGCGCTTCTGCGCGATGAGGTTGTCGAGGATGCGCGCGAGGTTCATGTCCGGCTTGCCCATGCCTGGACCATCGTGCGTGACGATGAACGGCGCCGCCGTGCCGGCCACATACTGCGCGGGCACGTAAACAGTGACGGTGCGCTTGTAGTCGATGGGATGCGTCTCGACGATCAGCGTCTTCGGGTTGTTCGGATCGACGGTGCCGAAAACATCGCGTGCGATGCCGGGATTGAAGAGCTTGCAGTCCTTCGAGTCGATCTGGAACTGCATCACCTTCCCCTGCGGCACGCCTTCGGCGACCTTTGTCTCTGGTGCCGCGACATAGTCCGGGCCGATGACGAAATCACCCTCGGCATCCACCGGTGGATTCACCCCCGGCTTGCCATCGAACCGCGTGAACTTGGGGGCTCCTGGCCCATCCAAGGGTCGCGTCGGCGGCTGCGGGCGGTCCGGCTTCTTTTCTTTTTGTTTATCGGCCGCGAAGACAGGAAGAGCGAGCGCGGCGAGGCTGAGAACGAGGAATGGGCGAAGATTCATGAGGAAGCAGAGCGAGAGTGTGTGCGTGACGCTGGTTTACTTCACCTCCACCACATCCGTCACATCGAGCTGGATGAACTGGCCGTTGAATGGCTTCGGCGCTGGGGCGATGTCGGGCACGACGAGCTTGGCGAAGTTGGTGATCATGTGGCCGTTCTGACCGTCGCCGTGCAGGGTGAGCGTGGCACCGCCCTCGATCTCGACGGTCGCGGTGTAGTCGATGGTGAAGATGCGGTGGCCCACTTTGTCATCGCGGTTGAAAAAGAAATGCGATGCCGGCGACGAAACGGTGAGCTGGTAGATGTTGTAGGTCTTGTTGTTCGGCACGCCGCCGATGTAAAAGCGCTCACCGACCTGCTGGCCGTCCTTGTACATCATCGGCTCCACCACGCCGCGCACGCGCAGCGTGACCTTGTAACGCTTGCCAGGTTCGCCGCCGAACTTCTTCACGTCGGTGAACTTGTCATTCGTCTTCGGATCGTCCGTCATCCGGGCCGAGATGCCGTCCGCGCCGGGCTTGGGATTTTCCGGCATGGGGTCTTTGCAGGGAAACTCATAACGGTAGCCGTCGATGGCGGCGGCGAGCTTCTTCAATTCATCAGCGGCGGGAGCATGGGCAGCGAACAAGACAGTGGTGACAAGACAGGTAATAAAGTGAAAGCGGTTCATGGCTGGTTGGAGGGTGGAAGGGGTGATCGAGGGGATTATTGGGCGAGTTTGCGAGTGTCGTCGAGTTCTTGTCGCATCAGGGGCGTTCCAATGCCCGGCCTGCGACTGACGATGGAGCATGCCTGTGGTGCAAAGCCGGGCCTGCAAGCGGTGGTTGAAGCAGACGCCGCAGCTCGTTATGATGAGGTATGACTCCCACCGCACACGACACAGCCACACTGCTCAAGCGGATCACCTTGGATCCCGGTGTCTGCCACGGCAAGCCAACGATTCGCGGCTTGCGCTATCCGGTGGAGTCGGTGCTCGAATACCTGGCAGGCGGCGACACGTTTGAAGAGGTGCTGGCGGAGTTTCCTGATCTGGAGCGCGAGGACTTGCAGGCCTGCATCCAGTTCGCCACCCAGTCCTTGAAGCTTCGCAGCCTGCACTTGGTGGCGGCATGAAGTTCCTCATTGATGCGCATCTGCCGCCCAGTCTGCGCGCCGTGTTTCATGCCGCAGGGCATGAGGCCATCCACACGCTGGACCTGCCTGATCAGACGCTTCGCGCGACGGCATCCTGAACGAGGTTTCAATGAACGAGCAGCGCGTGGTGGTCACCAAGGACACCGATTTCTACTACTCCCATCTGTTGCATGGCCGTCCTTGGAAACTGGTGCTGGTGCGCACCGGGAACATGGGATTGCGGGCCACCCGGCAGATGTTTGAAACCCACCTGCCAGCCATTGCCGCAGCCTTGCAAAACTCCACTTTGGTGGAGTTGGATCAGCAACGAGTGTCGGTGGTGGCATGATGCCAGCCCGGTTTATCATGCGCAGTCCCTCCAACCTCCCGCAACAAACTCGGGAAGGTCGATCCGACAGTCTGGTTGAACCGCCGCAAGCTTGGAGGAGCCAGGACCGTTCCTGATTTCACCCGGCGGCAGTTTCCGTGGCGTGGTCTTGGTATCACCGTGGACCCGGCGGCAGCGTGACTACGCAGAACCAGAAGTCCTGGATCGTCTGCACCACCTTCGTGAAGGTGGTGAAGTCCACTGGCTTGACGATGTAGCAGTTGGCGTGGTGGCCGTAGGCCTTGTGGACATCCTCGTCGGACTTCGAGGTGGTCAGGACGACCACCGGGATGTGCTTCAGTTTTTCATCGGTCTTGATCTCAGTGAGCACTTCCTGGCCGCCCATGCGGGGCATGTTCAAGTCGAGCAGGATCAGGTCCGGGCGGGGCGCGTCAGCATACTTGCCTTCATGGCGCAGGAACTCCATGGCTTCCACGCCGTCCTCCACCACATGCAGCGTGTTGAGCATCTTGGCACGAAGGAGTCCTTCCTTGGTGATGAGCACGTCGGTCGGATTGTCCTCGGCCATCAGGATGATGATCGGACGGGTGGGGGCGCTGGCTTTCATAGGGATTTAAGTTGGTTGCGGGATGGTGAAACAGAAAGTAGCGCCCTGGCCGAACTGCGACTCGACCCAGATGCGCCCGCCGTGGCGCTCGACGACCTTCTTGCAGATGGCGAGGCCGATGCCGGTGCCTTGATAGGCTTTGCGGGTGTGCAGGCGCTGGAAGACCTGGAAGATGCGCTCGAAATACTTCGGCTCCATGCCAATGCCGTTGTCGGCCACGGTGAACCACCACTCGCCGTCTTTGAGCACGGCGCCGAGGTGGATTCTGGCTGGTCGTTCCGCGCGAAACTTGAGGGCGTTGCCGATGAGGTTCTGGAACAACTGTGTCAACTGGGTGGCATCGCCGTTCACGATGGGCAGCGCATCATGGGTCACGACCGCGCCGCTCTCGCGGATGGCGACCATGAGGTTGGCCAGCGCCTCGTGCAGCACTGCCTCGCAGTCCGTGAGTTCAAATGCTGTGGCATGGGTGCTGATGCGCGAATACTCCAGCAGGTCGCTGATGAGGGTCTGCATCCGCTTGGTGCCATCGACCGCGTGCGTGATGAACTCCTGGGACCGCTCGTCGAGCTGGCCTTCGCAATGACTCTGGAGCAGTTGCACGCAACTGGCCACGGACCGCAACGGTTCCTGCAAGTCATGCGTGGCCACATAGGCGAACTGTTCCAGCTCCGCATTGGAGCGCGCCAGCTCCGCATTGATCAAGGCCAGTTCCTCGGCCCGCTTGCTCTTCTCCTCGACTTGAAAGGCGAGTTCCTTGTTCGCCGCCAGACGTGCCGTGATGTCGCGGATGTTGCACTGGATGAAGCGCGTGCCGTCCGCCACATAAGCGCTGCTGATGAACTCCACCTCGACCCGCCGCCCGTCCTTCGTCTCCAAGGGCAGGCCCTCGTAGTGCAGCCGGTCCTTCACCTGCAATTCGGCGAAGGCGATCTTGGAGGCGTCCTCACCCATGAAGGGGCCGATCTCCCACAGCTTGCGCCCCAGAAACTCCTCCTGCGAATAGCCCAGCAAGTCCTTCAAAAAGGGGTTCGCATCCACCACCTGACCGGTGTCGGCGTGCAGAATGAGGATGCCGTCCTGTGCGGTTTCAAACAAGCGCCGATAGCGGGCGTCCGACAGCCGCAGCGTCTCCACTGCACGCTCCTCTCCTGTGAGCGCGAGCCCGTTCAGACCTGTTCTTGCTGTCATTTCGTGTCCGGCCCCTCTCGCACGCGCTGGCTGCCAAGTCTTTTTTACTTTCGCCTGCCGCCCGCTCGTCTCAGCGCCGCCCCATCGGAACAACTAAAACTCCCGCAGGGATCCTCAAAGATCCTGCACCAAGCTCGGGAACGATGATTCGGTATTCTGTATAGACCTCATGAAGCGCGGCGGATCCGAAACCGTTCCTGATTTCATCCGCCCCAGGCTCGGGAGGCTCCATCGACGCTCCAGACTGATCCACCGGAGGCTCGGGGGAGGGCGTCGGACGCATGATTTCACCCGGTGGCGGCTGGGGAGGCTGAACTGCCTTGGACGGGGCATCCGGGGGAGGCTCCGGGGCGGTGAACGGACAAGGGCGGTGGCCGGAAGCAGGTTCATAGACTGCTCGCCGAGTGTCGGTGAGCAAGGCTTGAAGCTCAGTAACCTCAAATAGGCTTCGGATTTGGCTGGAGGAAGCTTCAGTTACTACTCGCCGAGTATCGGTGAGTGATACTTGAGACTTCCACACCTTGGACGGGAAGCTGGATTGAGGCAGCGGAGGCTCATCTTCCACTCACCGAGCATCGGTGAGTGAGACATGAAGCTCCCCAGCTCTGAGACGGAAGCCGTTTTGTGGAGAGGGAGCTTCGGGAACCGTCAGCGGGATCGCCAACTGAGGTGCAGGAGTCTCAAGCATCACTCACCGATGGTCGTCAAATAGTGCTTGAGGCTGGTTCTGACTAGTAGGAGAATGGATTTGCCTTCGGGGCGCTGGCTGTGGGCCGTGCGGCGAGGGCGGAGTTCGTCGGGCAGATGCCGGTGGGCTGTTGGGCGTTACGTTTTGATCCACCTGAGGCTGCCATGGCTGCGAACCCGACTCCTACCAACGATTCTGTGCTGCTGGCCCGCTGCCATGACTTGATCAAGGGCTGCGAGGCGCTGGAGGAGGAGATCGGCATCAAGCAGAACACGGCGGCGGCGATGCAGGCGGCCTGGGACGCGGCCAATGCCGCCCTGATGGAGGTGGGGCGGGTGAAAACGGAGCGCGGGCAGCGGCGCAAGGAACTGCGGAACCGTGATCGCGAAGGGGAGGTGGTGATCGGCCGCTGCCGCCTGCGGCTGACGGCGCTGTTTGGCACCGGCTTCAACACGCAGTGGGGCGCGGCGGGTTTTCCCGACAGGTCCACGATGGTGCCGGAGGTCTTCGCGAAACGCATGAGCCTGCTGTCGAGTCTGACGCGGTATTTCGAACTGAAGCCTGAGCACGAAAGCACGGACATGGGAGCCACGGCGGTGATCTGCGGGGCGACGTTTGAAGCGCTGTCGGACGCGCGGTCGGCGGTGAATTTCAACAAGTCCGCCCTGCGCACCGCCGTGCTGGCGAAGAACAAGGCGCTGAAGAAGCTGCGCCACAAGATGCGCGGGCTGATCTGGGAGCTGGGCATCCTGCTGACCGCCAGCGACCCGCGCTGGCTGCGCTTTCATTTGCAGATGCCCGCGCGGCTGTCGCTGCCGCCGCCGGTGGAGCAGGTGACGCTGGAAGCCACGGGCCAGGGCAAGGTTTTCGTGCAATGGCCCCCTGCCCCGCATGCCACACGCTACCGCGTGCAGATGCAGCGCATGGGCGCGGCGGAATTCACCGCCGCCGCCACGGTGCATGAGCCCGAAGCATGGTTGCAAGACCTGCCACCGGGTGAATTCATTGAGGTGCGCATCATCGCCGCCAACAAGGCGGGTGAAGCCGCGCCCAGTCCGGCTTCGGTGGTGGTGGTGCGGTAGCCGCCTTCCAACTCATACTCGTCCTCATACTCGTCCTCGATCGAGGACGATGACGCATGGAACGGAGCGCGAGTATGCTACTCGCCTGACTTTCCTGGCGTTCACGCTGGACCGCACAAGTGGCGAGCAGGCGCTGCCATACTCGCGCTCCGACGAAGATGACGCTTGAAGGCAGCGCAGGTATCGAGGACGAGTTCGAGCAGGAGGACGAGGACGATCCCACCGGCGAACCATCCCTTGCCCGGCCAGCCCCGAACCGGAGCTTGCAAAGCGCCTTAAACTCGCCATGAACTCGGGCTCCTATGCCAGCCACCCCCGTCATCAATCTCCGCAAAGGACACGCCGTCCGCCACAACAACGACGTCTGCGTCGTCACCGAGACCGAACTCAAGACGCCGCCGCGCATGGCTTCGTTTGTGCAGATGTCCGTCCGCAGCATCACCATCGGCAAGGTTTACAACCTGCGCATGACCTCCAACGAGTCGCTCGAGTCCGTGAACCTCGTGAAGGACAACCACGAGTTCAGCTACAAGGACGGCGACGGCTACCACTTCATCCACCCCGAAACGTTTGAAGACGTGCTCATCGGCGAAGACAAGCTCGACGCCAAGACCCGCGGCTATCTCATCGAAGGCCAGAAGTACCTCGTCGTGTTCGCCGATGACGTCGTCGCCGGCATCGAGCTGCCCGCCAGCATCATCATGACCGTCACCGACAGCCCAGCCGGGGTGAAGGGCGACTCCGCCAACAATGTGTACAAGGAAGCCATCACCGAGTCCGGCATGCGCGTCCAGGTCCCCCTCTTCGTCGGCCCCGGCGACAAGATCAGCGTCAAGACCGAAGACGCCACCTACCTCGGCCGCGCGAACTGAGTTCCGCTGACTGATTGATTCAAGGAGACGCCTGATCGTGAGAACGGTCAGGCGTTTTTGCTTGTCGGTGCGCAGGGTCATCGCATAGAACACCTGCCCGACAGAGGTGGTTTACCGTTTCATCATTCGCGTCCAACAACTTGTGCCTTCCGTTCATTTCATGACCAAGCTTCTTGCGCGGGCGCTGGCCCTGATTGCTTTCACGCTGTCGGCGCAGGGGGATCCTCTCTCTGGCACCAAGACCATTGGCCCGACCGGGGACTACAGTAGCATCGGCGCGGCCATCGTGGACATCCAGGTGCAGACGCTCTCTGGCGCGCTCGTGCTGGAACTTCAGGCGGCCTATGTGAGCACCGTCGAAACCTTCCCGCTGACCTTCACCAACCTCGGCACCACGGCGGTGAACACTCTCACCCTGCGCCCTCAAACCGGCGCGGCGAGCCTCTCGATCTCCAGTGCGGACACCACGGCGGCGACGGTGGATTTGAACGGTGCGCAGTTCCTCACCCTCGACGGGCGGCCCGGCGGCACAGGCACGGTCAAGCAACTGACCATCGCCAACACCAGCACGTCCGGCGTGGCGCTGCGTTTTGTCAACGAGGCCAGTGGGAATCTGATCTGCTACACCGTGCTCAAAGGTGTGAATACCAACGCCAGCAGCGGCGTGATCCGCTTCAGCACCACCACAGGCGCAAATGGCAATGATGACAACATCCTGGACCATTGCGAAGTCTGCGATGGTGCGAGCACCCCCGCCAACGGCATCTACTCGATCGGTACCATCAACTCCGCGGCGCAGAACAACAGCGGCAACCTCGTCTCCAACTGCAACATCTTCAATTTTTACTCCGGCAGCGTGGATGCGGCGGGTGTGCGACTCGAAGGCGGCAACACTGGCTGGACCTTCACCGGCAACAGCTTTTACCAGACTACCAGCCGCGTGGCAGTGGCGGCGAACATCCGTGCCATCTACGTCAACAGCACTTCCGGCAATAACTTTGCCGTGACGGGGAACTTTATCGGCGGCAGTGCGCCGAATGCAGGCGGTGCTCCGTGGACTACGACCGGCACCACGGCGTTGTATATGTTTCAGGGCATCCGGCTTTCTGCCGGCACCAGCACGCCGAGCAACGTGCAGGGGAATACCATCCAGAATATCGTGTGGACGAGTGCCTTTCCCGGAACCGGGCAGCCCGGCGCGTGGGAGGGGGTTTATCTGGGGACGGGTGCGGTGAACGTCGGCACGATCACGGGCAATACCATCGGCAGCGGCAGCGGCACAGGTTCGGTCTCCGTCACCACTTCGGGAACCGGAGCGACCACCTTCGGCATCAGAACGGCGAGCAGCGGTACAGTGACCATCGCCAACAACACCATCGGTGCCATCACGGTGAACGGCACGGACACCAGCATCACTGCCTCGCTCACCGGCATCTCGGCCTCCGTCGGGACGAACACCATCAGCAACAACACTGTGGGGAGCATCACCACGGCGAACAGCCTCAATGCAGCCACGTCGTCCACCTCCAGCACCAGCCAGCAAGTCACCGGCATTTTTGTCCTAGGACTCAGCACCAGCGCTAGCATCACGGGCAACACCCTGGCCAACCTCAACAACAACAGCAGTGCCGCCGGGCAGATTCGCGGCATCGTCACTTCCGCCGGGGTGAACACCATCACCGGCAACACCGTCCGCAACCTTACCACCACGAGTCAAAACGCGAATACCACCACCTTGCAATCGGTGTATGGCATCATTGACACCTCCACGGTTGCGGGCCAGACCGTTTCGCAAAACACGGTGCATTCGCTCGCCAACACGGCGGCTACGGCAGCGGTCAGCGTGACCGGGATTTACTTTGATGGTCCGACCAGCGGTGTGAACGTCATCGAGCGGAACCTGGTGCATAGCCTCGCGGTTTCATCCAACAGCGCATCGTCACAGTTGAATGGCATGCAGTTCGTCATCGGGGTCTTCACCGCGCAGAACAACATGGTGCGCGTGGGCCGCAAGGCGGACGGCACCAGCACGGCGGGCGCGGCCACCGTGCGCGGTCTCCATGACAACGGCGCGGATGCAGGCCGGAACTTCTACCACAACTCCGTCTATGTCGGCGGCACGCAAACGTCCGGAGCGGCCAGCACCCGCGCCTTTCAAGGCACCACTGGCGTGGGCAATGCCCGCACCTACCAAAACAACATTTTTGTCAACGCCCGCGGCAACAGCGGCGCGACCAGCAAGCACTACGCCGTGAGCTACGGCGGCTCGGGTGTGAACCCCGCCGGCTTGACGGCTGGCGGCAACATCTTTCGCGTCAGTGGCACCGGTGGCGTGCTCGGCTTCTACAGCAGCGACCGCAGCACCCTCGCCGCGTGGCAGGCCGCGACAGGGCAGGACGCCACTAGCGCGGTGGCGGATCCGCTCTTTTCCAATCCGACCGGCAACGCCAGCACGGTGGACTTGCATTTGCAGGCCAGCAATCCGGCAGAAGGCGGCGGCATCCCGCTCACCGACGCCCTGACCGCAGCGCCTGCCACTGTGACGGATGATTTCGACGGCCAGCCTCGCAATACGCTCACGCCTGCGGACATCGGTGCGGATGCCGGGAACTTCACCTCCACTGGAGACATCTTCGCGCCCGGCATCAGCTACCCGCAACTGACCGACACGCTCTCACTTACGAGTCGTGCTTTGACCGGCTTCGCCACCATCACGGATAACGTGGGCGTCTCAGGAGGAGCGAAATCGCCGCGCCTCTACTTCAAGAAATCCACCGATGCCGATGCCTTCAACGTGCCGAATAACTCGACAGGCAATGGCTGGAAATACGCCACCGCCGGCAATGCCACGAGCCCCTATGACTTCACGGTGGACTACTCGCTCCTGAACGGCAGCGGTGTGGCGAATGGCGATACGATTCAGTATTTCGTTGTTGCGCAGGACGAGGCGAACAATCTCATCTCCAGTCCGTCGGGCGCGGCGAGTTCCGCCAGTCCGCCCGTGCAAAACGTGAGCGCCAAACCCGGCAGCATGAACAGCTATCGGGTTGGTGACATCACCGCCCCCACCATCAGTTTCCCGTTGCTCTCGAACGGCTCCACCGCAAGTCGTGTGCTCACCGGTTGGGCGACGATCACGGATGCCGTGGGCATGGCCAGCGGCGCGAGTGCCCCGCGCCTCTACTTCAAGAAGAGCACGGATGCCGATGCCTTCGGCGTGACGAACGACGCCACTGGCAACGGCTGGAAGTACGTCGTCGCCAGCGGCAGTGGTCCCTACAGCTTTACGTTGGATTACTCGGTCATCAACGGAGGCAGCGTCGCCGTGGGCGACAGCATCCAATACTTCGTCGTCGCACAGGATGCCGCGAACAACCTAGGCTCCAGCCCCGCCGGTGCGACCGCCTCGGCAGATCCGCCCGTGCAGAACATCAGTGCGAAGCCCGGCACGGTGAGAAGCTTCAGCATCGCCCCTTCGATCAGCGGCACGGTGACGGTTGGCAGCGGCGGCACCTATCCCAGTCTCAGCGGCGCGGGCGGACTCTTCGCCGCGCTCAACGGCGCGCTGCTCACCGGTGACGTGGTCGTGAAGATCACCAGCGACCTGGCCGAGACCGGCGGCGTGACGTTGAACCCATGGCAAGAAGAAGGCGCAGGCAATTACACCTTCACCATCCAGCCGGACAGCGCGACGATGCAGACCATTTCCGGCAGCGCGGCGGCGGGTCTGATCACACTCAACGGCGCGGACCGCGTGAGCATCGACGGACGCTTCGGCGGCAGCGGCAGATACCTCACCTTCCGCAACACGAACCCCGGCGAAAGCGCGAGCACCCTTCTCTTCGTCAACGACGCCAGCAGCAATACTGTGCGCAACTGCGTGGTGGAAGGCGCGAGCCTCAATAGCGTCATTCTCTTCAGCAGCGGCACGGTGACGGGCAACGACAACAACCTCATCACTGGCTGCCAGGTGCGCGACCTGACCACCGCCGCCGGGGTGCCGTATGCCTTGATTGGCTCCCCTGGTGCCTTCGCGGCCGAGCCGAACTCGGGCAACACCATCGCGAACAACGAGCTGTTCAATTTCAACGCTGTCGCCATCTACGTCTCCGCGTCGGGCAACGACTCGTGGACGATCTCCGGCAACAACATCTACGAAGTGAACGCCGCAACCCTCAACAACTACGGCATCTTCATGCTAGGCGGCGGCACTAACGTCATCACGGGCAACTACATCCACGACCTGCTCACATCCAGCGGTTTGAGCGCCGGCATCTATTTCAGCCTCAACAGCACTACGACGATCGCGCGCAACCGCATCACCGCCCTCGACGTGAACGCGGCCACGACATTCGTCTTTGGCATCTTCGCTCAAAGCAGCACCGGCTCCCTCAACGTGGTCAACAACCAAATCACCCTCAGCCCCGCCACGTCCGGGAGCACGACGCTCTACGGCATGTTCGAAGACGGCTCGAGCGCGGTGAATGTTTACTACAACAGCATCGTTCTCGGCGGGACGGAAAGCGGCACGCGCAGTTCCTGGGCGAGCCTGCGCCGAACCGCCAGCACGCACACCGTGCGGGACAACATTTTCCTAAATTTCCGCACCGGCGGCAGCGCCAGTCATTTCGCCGCCGGCAGCGAAGGCGGCAGCGGCAGCTACACCGCGAGCCACAATCTCTATGCCGGCAGCGGCGCTGGAGGCTCGGCGGACTTCATGGACTTCAGCACCACGGGCGACACCGTCCCCATGAGCTTCGCGACGTGGCAAAGCTCCACTGGCGAAACGAACTCGCAGGCGGGCCTCGCGGGCAGCGGCAGCTTCACCGCCGCGCTCTTCGCCAACGCCGCCACTGGCGACCTGCACCTCGTCCCCGGCGGCAATCCCTTGGTCAATGCCACAGGCATCCCCATCGCAGGAGTGACCGACGACTATGATGGAAATCTCAGATCACTCACAACACCCAGCATCGGTGCGGATGAAGCAGTTGCAGCCGTCGGCATCGCGGGCTGGCGGCAACAGTTCTTCGGCGTCACGACCAACAGCGGCAATGCGGCAGACACGTTTGACTATGACCATGACGGTCTGCCCAACCTCATCGAGTGGGCCTGCAATCTGAGTCCTACCACCGCGAGCACGCTGCCTGCCAGCGCCGTGCGCAACGGTGCGGAGGTGGAGTTCACCTATACGCGCAGCGTCATCGCACTGAATGCGGGAACTGGTTTCGTCGTGGAGTGGAGCGACACGCTGGCCAATGACTGGCAGAGCACCGGGGTGAATGAGACGATCCTCTCTGACAACGGCACGGTGCAGCAAGTGAAGGCGACGCTGCCCGCCGGCAGTGCTGGCCGACGTTTTGTGCATCTGAAAGTGACGTCCCCGCCGGGGTGAAGGGCGACTCCGCCAACAATGTGTACAAGGAAGCCATCCCCGAATCCGGCCTCCGCGTGCAGGTCCCCCTCTTCGTCGGCCCCGGCGACAAGATCAGCGTGAAGACCGAAGACGCCACCTACCTCGGCCGCGCGAACTGAGTTCCGCCCCGACTGATTGATTCAACCAACGCCTGATCGTGAGAACGGTCAGGCGTTTTTGTTTGGGGATGTGCTATGAATCGAGCGGTTCACGCCCCCAGGAGAGAATTGATTTTCCCCGGTCGTTCACTGCCCACATCCATGACTGCAAAACGCCTCATCACCATTGGCTTCGTTCTGATGCTCGTGCTGTACTTGTTTGTGGACGTGCTTTCTGGGGGGCCAGCCACCGATTGGGAGCTTTTTGAGCGACGTTTGCCATCGATCATCGAGACTTCAGGATTGCGTGTGCTGGAGGAATCCACCAAAGGCCCTGAAGCGGTCCCTCTCCCGTTCATCCACCAATTACGATCCTCGCTTTCGTGGCCAAAGACTGGCCCGCACGTTACCACCGGGTTTCCTGAGTCTGTGTCCCATCTGGTTCTCGGACGCGATGACGGGCCGGTTCTCCACTGCCTTGTTCGATACCACGAGGGCAAAGTCGCCTGCATTGTCATTCGTTCGACCCTCGGGGCGAAGCAAGAGGGGCGCGCCTTGAGAGATGCCATCACAAAGGCTTTTCCCAATCTCAGCATCACCCTCGAAGATATCATCCCGTAGCGACAAGATCAGCGTCAAAACCGAAGACGGCACCTACCTCGGCCGTGCGAACTGAGTTCCGCTGCCCGATTGATTCAAGACAACGCCTGATCGTGAAAGCGGTCAGGCGTTTTTTGTTGGTGCTCGACAGAGGTGTTTCTCATTGAATAGTTAGGCCACATGAGAAAGCGCATCTCCATTCTCTTGGTTGTGCTGGCTGCCGCAGCAGTTCCCGCCTGGTATGCGTTCGCGCACGGCTATCGCTCCACGACGAGTTACACTTGCGTTCGTTGCCGCGCGATTCAGCACGTCGCAACATTCTTTGGCCGCGAGTCCGTGAGAGTCGAGGAGACAGACTATTCGCGCTGGTTCGCTCTGCGCCAGCCAATGCACGCTCATGAGTGGGGTTGGTGCGGCACAATCATTACCTGCTATCCCATTTCGTATGCACGCGGTTGCGGTCGTCAGCATCCCGTCTGGCAGATTCGTCCCGAATGGCAGCGGCAGTTTTTGGAGAGCGCGACAGCATCTCAAGTCGAGAGTTTCTATGCGGGCTTGGATTCTCCTGACCGTGCGATTCAGCAGCGCACTGTCGAGATGGTTTTCGACAGCGTGACAGGAGACACAAGGTGATGACATCCACGCTTCGAGCTGATTCCCCCATGTCACCGATCAAACAATCTCTGGGTTTGGTGTCACTGGTCGTGCGCGACTACGATGAGGCACTCGACTTCTTTATCGGCAAGCTGAGCTTCCTGCTGGTGGAAGATTCGCCCGTGCCGGAGCAAGCGAAGCGTTGGGTGGTCATCGCCCCGCCAGGTGCGATGGAGTCGCGGCTGCTGCTGGCACGGGCCTCCACTCCCGAGCAGGCGGCGCATATCGGTGCGCAAACGGGCGGCCGGGTCTTCCTGTTTCTCTACACGGACAACTTCTGGCGCGACTACGAGCGCTACCAGGCGCAAGGGATTGTCTTTGTGCGCGAGCCGAAGCACGAGCCGTATGGCACGGTCGCAGTGTTCCAAGATCTGTATGGCAACCTCTGGGATTTGCTGGAGCCCAGGAGTCGCACCGAGGCATTGGCATGAGGACAGTCCGGGTTGAGGGATCAGGTTCATCCTTCGCAGTCGTGCTACGGAGAATGGAATGATCCCTCTCCTGGTTCGAAGTTGAAGCTCATAGTGCTGAACAGGCGCTCGACAGATTGGCTTTCCATCCAATGGTTCAACCAATAATGTGAGCTTCATCATGTCCCCGAATACCTCCGAAATCGAAAAACGTCGAGAAACTGCGCTTGCCGCCATTAAGACTGCCTACGGCACCGAAGAAGATGAGTTCGGCGCAACCATGTTCGTGTCACATCACCTCGAAGAACTCGATGCTTCCTACTGGCTAAAGCATCTTCAAGCTGCCTCACCTGAACCCACGCGAGTGCTGGATATGCTTGTGCTTCGCTCACACTGGGGAGATGAAGACGAAAACGGAATCGACACCTTCGACTTTACGCTTCCTGACGAGATCACCAATTACGTCATCAGTGTCCGCTTCAGTGAAGATGGGAGCGTCAACGATATCTCGATGGAAAGTTGAATTGCCCCTCCACCAAAAACTTTTCGCCCCCTGAGCACGCGAACGTTAGGCGGGAAGATCAACCGCCACCCGGCTCATCCACGCTGAATGAATCCTCTGCTGACAGCCATCGTGGATGACGACCGCAAGGCCGTCCAAGCACTGCTCAAGGCGGATGGCGGGCTTGTCACACGCCTGATTCAGGAACCGAAGCTGCACCAGGCGAAGATCTTCCATTGGATCTACGTCGGCGACACGGCGCTGCATCTGGCCGCAGCGGGTTATCGCGTCGAGATCATTCGACTGTTGCTGAAAGCCGGTGCCAATCCCAACGCGGCGGCCAATCATCGCCGCAGCAGCCCGCTGCACTATGCGGCGAACGGTTTCATCACCGGTCCCGCGTGGGATGCCTACAGGCAGGTGGAGACGATCCGCTGCCTGCTCGATGCCGGGGCCGATCTGCACGCGCAGGACAAGAACGGCGCGACTCCGCTTCACCGCGCGGTCCGCACGCGCTCTGCGGCGGCGGTGCGGTGCCTTCTGCAAGCTGGCAGTGATCCGACGCGGGAGAACCTATCCGGCAACACGCCGTTTCACCTCGCCGTGCAAAACACCGGGCGTGGCGGATCGGGTGCGGCAGCGGCCATCGAAGCACAGCGGGAGATCATCAAGGCGTTCCTTGCCGCTGGCATCAGCTCCGAACTCAAGAACGGCAGCGGCAAGAGCGTGGTGGATGCAGCCAAGAGCGCGTGGATTCGAGCGGTGCTCGCCGCAGTTCCAAGGAACGATTTGTGAACACTCTTCCATGAGGTGCTGAACACGCCCTCGACAGATGGGTTTAGCGTCTAATAGTTCGGCCGCTATGCACACCATCCCTGTTCAAATCGTTCGATTGGTGGAAGAATATCAGCCCAACATTGTTGAGTGCGTCATGAGCGACGCCTCCGGTCGGCAGTGGTCGTTCGTCGACAAGCTTCCAATCTTCACTGCCGCAGATTTGGATGCACAGAGTAGTTATCCGCAGCCTGGCGTGATCGCTTGCGAGATTCTTCAAGAGTGGACTGATAAGGATGGCCGCAAGCGCTGCCTTATCGACATCAATCGTCCTTGGGGTATCGCAGCCAAGAATGGAGAGACTCAGTTTGAGGTATTCATTGACCACATCACCACACAAACGGCCTAGCCATCTATTAAATTCCTCATGAGTCGTCTGCTTCCAGTCACTGGTCTCTTGGCGGCATCGTTGGGGGGCGCGTGGCTAGTGCCTGCCATCGTGGTGTGGGTGGGCCGTGGCACCTTGGATCGGCAAGGCGGCGCGGTTGTGGTCATCGGGGTTGTTCTCATCCTGAGCGGGATTGTCGCCCTCTGGGGCAGGTTGCGCCGACTGCGCTTCGATTTGATCCCCGCGCCGGTGCGGGCGGCCATCATCGGCAACGGTTTGTTCCTGGCGTTTTGTGCGTTGGAACAGAGCGACGGCCTGGTTCGCGCGGGCGGCAGAGCTTTCTATTGGACGACGGTGCTCTTCCTGCCAGCGCTGGTGCTGTTTTACGGTCAGGTGCTGGCTCAACGCTGGGCATGGTGGGTGGCACGCGGCATGACGGCCCTGGCCACCTTGTGGTTCGTCGTTTATCTGCTGGTGATACCGTTCGTTCCGTTGCGGGGCAACGACGGTCCCATTCCGTGGTGGGGGCGGATCTATGCGGCCGGTGTGACGCTGGTGTTCGCCAGCGTCTCGGCCGGCGTTTTCCGCGCACTCGGGCGTGCCGAGGCCAGGGCCTTTTATGGCATGGCGCATGAGACCTAGCCATCGACAGGCGTCGTTCGCCTCGTTTTATCACTCCATGCTGATCGCTGCCTGCCTCCCTTTGTTTTTTGGGACTCGCCGAGAATCAGTCTGAAGGAGCGGGGCCATCTTGGCCCCGCCTTGAGGGATCAGGATGATCCCTCTCCTGGGGTGAAGGCGAGGGCGGTGAGTTCGCGGTAGTAGGCGGAGGATTGGAGGAGCTCGGCGTGGGTGCCGTGGGCGAGGATGCGGCCTTGATGGAGGACGTAGATGACATTGGCCTCGATGATGGTACTGAGGCGGTGGGCGATGATGAGGCTGGTGCGGTTGGCGCGGAGTTTGGCGAGCGCCTCTTGAATGAGATGCTCTGACTTCACATCGACGGACGAAGTGGCTTCATCGAGCAGCAGGATGGGGGCGTTTTTGAGGAAGGCACGGGCGAGAGCGAGGCGCTGACGCTCGCCGCCGCTCAAGAGGACACCACGTTCGCCGACCTCGGCGTCGAGGCCTTCGGGGAGGCGGCGAATGAAGTCTTCGGCGCAGGCATCGCTAAGCGCGACCCAGAGTTCGTCGTCGGTGGCGGCGGGTTTGCCGAGGAGGAGATTGTCGCGCACGGTTCCGGCGAAGAGGAATGATTCCTGCGTGACGTAGGCGAGCGATTGGCGCAGGGAACGCTTGCTGAGGTCGCTGAGCGGGATGCCATCGAGCGTGATGCTGCCGCTTTGCGGGTCGTAGAAGCGGGTGAGGAGCTGGAAGAGCGTGCTTTTGCCGGAACCGGTCGCGCCGACGATGGCGATGGTTTGATGACGCTGCGCGGCGAGCGTGATGTTGTGCAGCACGGGTTTGTCCTCGCGGTAGGCGAAGGAGACGGAGTGGAATCCGACTTCGCCACGGATGTTTTGAAGCGTCTGGCCGGAATCGAGGTCTTCCTCGGTTTCATCGTCGAGGATGGCGAAGACGCGCTTGGCGGCAGCGAGGCCGTTGAGGAGCGTTTGATTGACGCCGTGGAGGCGGGCAATGGGTTCGTAGAGGAAACCGACGAGCAGGATGAACTGCATCAACTCGCCAGTGGTCATGCTGCCCTGCACGCACCACCACGAACCGGCCATGAGGAGCAGCACGAGGCCGAGATTGCCCAGCAGAGTCATGGACGGCGCGTAGAAGGCCCAGGCGGCCATGAGACGTGTTTGCTTCTCTTTGAGGCGCTCGCTGGCGGCGAGGAATTTCCACTGCCGCATCTCCTCGGCGGTGAAGCTCTTGATCTGGCGGATGCCGGTGAGGGTGTCGTGCAGCGTGGCATTGAGCATGCTGGTCGCTTCACGCGCGGCGGTGGCGCGTGGTGAAACCCAGCGGGAGTATATCCAGCCACCGGCGGCGATGAGCGGCGTGGGCGCGAGAACAATCAAGGCGAGCTTCGTGTCCGCGATGAGCATGACAACGGCAGTGATGAGGATTTGCAGCACGGCGGTGAGGCCCTGCTCGATGCCTTCGAGGATGACGCGCTGGGTGGCGGGCACGTCGTCGGCGAGTTTGGTGAGGATGTCGCCGGTGCTTTGATGATCGAACCAGCGCAGCGGGAGAAGCTCGACCTTGCGATGAAGCTGGCCGCGCAGGTCGGTGATCATGCACTGCTCGAAGGTGCAGTTCACGCGGGTGCGGAAGTAGTAGAGGCCTTCGCGCACGGTGAAGGCGAAAATGGCGAGACCGCCGGCCTGCCAGATGAGATCTGTGCGCTTCTGCGGGATGATTTCATCCATGAACCAGCGCACGACGCCGGGAAAGACGAAGATGAGCGAGGTGCCGGCGACGGCGAGGGCGAATTGCAGCGCGGCGATGCGCCAGTGGCCGCGTGCGAACGTGAGCAAGCGACGCAGCGCGCTGCGGTTCGTCATTGGCTCGGGCTTGTCGTCCATGGGAGTGACCTAGACGCGCAAGCGCGGGATTCGATTCAACCGACGAGATGAACCTGCGGCATCGGGACGACGAATTTGCCACCGCGAGCGAGGAAGTCTTTTTCGCGCTTGAGGAACTCGGGCATGAAGTGCCAGGGGAGCACGAGGTAGTAGTCGGGCTTGGCAGCGCGGGATTCGTCTTCGGAGATGATCTTGATCTGCGTGCCGATGGTGTAGCTGCCCCATTTGATGGGATTGCGATCCGCGATGGCGGATACGAGATCGGACGTGACGTTGCAGAACTGCAGCGTGGTGCTGCCCTTGGTGGAAGCGCCGTAGCCGTGGACGACTTTGCCTTCGGCTTTGGCCTTCTTGAGGAAGGCGGTGAGATCGGTGCGGATGCGCTCGATATTCTCGCGGAAGACGGCGTAAGGCGCGTCGCTGTCGATGGCCATTTCAAACTCACGGATGCGGAGATCCTGGACGCGTACGGCGGCTTCAGCGGATGGTTTGACCTGGCCGGCGTTGGCGACGACAAGGCGGAAGCTGCCGCCGTTCACGTCGTTGAGATGCACGTCGATGACTTCGAGGCCGTGATCGCCAAAGAGGCGTTCCAGCACGGCGAGCGAGTAGTATTCCAAGTGCTCGTGGCAGATGGTGTCGAAGCTGTTGATGTCGAGCATCGCAGGCAGGTAGCTCTGCTCGAGAATCCAGATGCCGTCGGCGGCGAGCACATCGGCGATGTCCTGCACGAAGGCGTGCGGATTCTCCAGATCGTAGAACATGGAGATGCTGGTGACGACGCGCGCTTTTTCCGTGGCGTGAACGCTCTTGAAGGCACGGGAGGTGAAGAAGTCGTTCACAACCTCGAAGCCTTTGGCGCGGGCTTTGAGCGCCACGTCGGAAGGATCGATGCCGATGTGGCGAAGGCCCTGCGTTTGGTAGCTGGAGAGAAGCGTGCCGTCGTTGCAACCGATGTCGAGGACGATGTCCTTGGCCTTGAGTGTGACCGTCTGCTCCACGAGCTGGGTGATGCCGGTGAGGTTGTCGATCATCGACTGATTGATGCCGGACTCGTAGTAGTAGCGGTGGTAGAGCACCTTCGGCGGCACGGAGTGGCGCATCTGCACGAGGCCGCAGGCGTTTTCATCGACCGAGGGATCGCAGCGCACGAGATCGAGCGGGACTTTGCGTTTGATCAGCGCACTACCGTCGGCGCTGGCAAGGACTCCGCCGATGAACTGGTCGCCAAGGCTGACGACGGGCGTGAGGCTGCGTGAGCCACAGATGCGGCAGGTGTTGCGGGTGATGAGGACGGGGCGGAAGGCCTGAATTGCCATGCGGTCAATTGGCATTGATGCGCTGGCGTGTCCAGCCGGAGTTCGTGTCTTCAAGTCCGGGCGGTGGCGCGATTGTCGAGGAACCACTGGTATGTAGTGGCGACACCTTCACGAAAATCAGTCTTCGCCTGCCAGCCGAGCTTCTCCATGCGGCTAATGTCGAGCAGGCGGCGCGGATTGCCGTCCGGCTGAGTGGTGTCCCAGAGGATTTCACCCTGATAGCCGATGATGTCGCGGATGATCTCCGCCGCTTCGCGAATGCTGATCTCCCAGCCGCAGCCGATGTTGATGATGTCAGCGCTGCTGTAGTTTTCGAGCAGGAAGGCGCAGGCGGAGGCCAGATCATCGACGAAAAGAAATTCGCGCTTCGGATTGCCACTGCCCCACAGCGTGACCGTGGGCGTGTTGTGCAGTTTGGCCTCGTGAAAACGACGAATCAGCGAAGGCAGCACATGCGAGTGCTCGGGATCGAAGTTGTCGAAAGGGCCGTAGAGGTTGGCCGGCATGCCGCAGATGAAATCACGGCCATGTTGATGGCGGTAACCCTGGCAGAGCTTGATGCCGGCGATCTTCGCGACGCCGTAGGGCTCGTTGGTGCTTTCCATCGGCCCGGTGAGCAGGCTGTCCTCACGAATGGGCATCTCGACCACTTTGGGATAGATGCAGGTGCTGCCGAGGAAAAGGAGCTTCTTCGTGTCGTAACGATGTGCCGCAGAAAGGACGCTGTTTTGAATCTGCAGGTTGTTCAGGAGGAAATCGACCGGGTGCGTGTAGCTGGCCTTGATGCCGCCGACGGTTGCAGCGGCGAGGATGACCTGATCAGGCTTTTCGGCAGCGAAGAAAGCATCCGTGGCATGTTGATCCCGCAGATCGAGTTCAGCCCGTGTGCGTGTGATGATCTGCCACTCGGGTTTGTTCGCGTAATGGCGCATCAATGCGCGTCCGACGAGACCTTGATGACCTGTGATGAAAAGTTTGCCGCCTGTTTGAGACATGTGTTGATGCCTAGCGGATGTGTTTGCTGTGTCCAGCACAGCTTCATTTTCCTCGGTCACCACCTAGTAAAGGTGGCGACCCCTACGAGAATCGAACTCGTGTCGCATCCGTGAAAGGGATGTGTCCTAACCGCTAGACGAAGGGGTCTTTTTGCTCGGGTTGAGCGGGCGGGGATAGTGCGTTCAATGCGTGATTGCGCAAGAGAAAATTCAAGGCTCGCGAAATTCGTTCATGAAACCCTGTTGGCATGATTTCAGCAGCACACTTGAAGTGATCCCATCCTTGTCGCAACACACCAAATCAAAGACCGTCTTCCGAAGTTGATGAACAATCATTCAGGCCAAGAAAAACAGATGAAAAAATCTTGAACTGTAAGACAGCAGTACTTAAGCTCGGTTAATTAATGTTAACGCAAAAATGCCGGGGTATTTGTTTATAATAACTAGAATTTCAACGCAGACTTGCTACTTTGCTGAGTCGGGCTGCTCCATCCACCGATGAGTTTTTCGTTCCGAAGTTTGTTCCAGCGTGGTGCCGGTTCTGACGAACCGGGGCAAAGCGCACCGCAACACTTCGCGAGGGCTCATCCCGCCATGGCTGGCACGCTGCCTCCCAGTCACTCATCCATGCAAGCACCCTCCACCCTGCAGCCTCCAACCGGGGCATCCCCGTTTCAAATCGGCGGCAATCCACTTTTCAAAACGGCAGGCAACGAGCCGATTGCCGCACCGCCGATCAATTCGGCGATGGGCATGTCGCCTTTCAGCATCGCTGGAGCAACGCCCACGAATGCACCGCTCACCGTGGGGGATGTGATCAACCAGCTTCCTCCCGAAGTCGTGCGCGCAGGAGCCCTGCCTCTGGAACAACCCCTGTCCCTGCCACCGATGCTTCTGGAGAATGCCCTGCGCAGCGGCCAGGCGGCGCTGCCGGTGTTTGAGTTGTATCGCGTTTGTCCGGCGCTGTTTCAGGTGCCCATCTCTCCCCAGGATCCACGTCTCGTGCCGCTGCCCGCAGCCAAGCTTCCAGGACTGATTGCGCAGGCACGGGAAGGACAAGGAGCGGCTGAACCTGCTGCTCCTGTGCCATCTTCACCGTCGCCTTTTTCATTTGCCCAGCCTGCATCTCCCCCCGCACCTGCGGCATCGCCTTTCCAGATAGCGCCCCAGGCGGAACCTGGCGCAACGCACGCGCAGGCGTTCCCGATGAGTCCCTTCGCCGCTGCATCACCAGGCTTTGCGGCACCTGAACCTGCCCCGGCACCTTCGCCGTTCTCCATCAAACCAGCATCAGAAACACTGGCGGCCAGTCCCTTCGCGATCAAGCAGGACACTCCGCCTCCCAGTCCTTTCACCATGCAGGCTGACGCAGCGCCACAACCGGCTGGCTCGCCCTTTTCTCTGGGCCCGAACGCGGGCGGATCACCCTTCAGCATGCCGCAGCAGGCTGCATCCCCCTTCTCTGCCGCAGCCCCTGCTTCACCTGCCTCTGCTTCGCCGTTCGCCGCAATTCCGTCGGCCATTCCATCGCCGTTTACACCTGCGGCCACCAATCCTGCTCCGGCGGCACCGCCGGCATCCATCAGCAGTCTGTTCACCCCGCAATCACAGGAAAGGGCCTCCACCCCAGCCGCCATGCCTGCGGCAGTTCCTGCGATGCCGTTTGGATCGCCCTTTGCGGCTGCGATGAAGGAGGCCGAGCCCCAAGCCGCGCCTGCACAGGCACCTTCTGCGCAACCGTTTGCCCCCTCGGCGGCACCCGCGCCCATGTTTGGCAGCACCTCATCGGCCGCTGGCATGGCCAAGCTGGGATTCGCGGCGGTGTTGAACGGTTACAGCGTCGAAGAACTCGGTTTCAATCCGGTCATGGTCCCGGCATGGATCACCACCAGCGTGTCGGCCAGCACCCTGAATGAGCAGATTTCCTCCGGCAACGTCATCGTGGAACTCGGAGCGCTCATCGACGGCGTTTCCGACCTCGGCTTCCGCAACACGCTCGCCACCGCGAAGCGCGATTTCCAAGTCAGGCTGCCACAGAACGAAGTCTTCCATGCGCTCACCAGCATGGCCTCGGCCCCCGCTGCATCTTCGCCTTCGCCCTTTGGCGCTGCACCTCAGTCCGCGCCGGCAAACAACGCTTTCACCATTCAACCCGGCCCCCCCGCCGGACAGGTCAATCGAGTGGAAACATCGCCCCCAGCTTCCTTCGCCGCGTCAGCGATGCCAGCCTTCGCCCCCCAGCAGCCCCCTCCGAATCCTCTCTCTGCCTTTGCCACCCCGGCGGCAGAGCCTCCCGCACAGGCGTCCCCGACTTCATCGTTCACGCCGAAATTCGGTGCGGCGTTGAATCCCTTCGCGCAAAGCCAGCCGCCAGCAACCCCGGCACCCACCTCGGCCTTTGGTTCCGCTCAGCAACCCGCCCCAGCATCGCCGTTCACCTTCAATCCACCGGTAGCAGCCGAACCAGCACCACCCGCACGGCCCCAGGTGGCTCCAGTATCGCAGTCCTTGTTCCCTCCTGCCGCACCGGAGCCGACTCCTTCCCCTCCGTCACAGCCGCTCGCGGGAGCGTTTTTTCAACCTTTCGGAAACCAGCCCTCGCCCTTTGCCAGCCAGCCGGCTCCCCAACCGCCTTCAGCCCTGGCACCGACCACGAAGCCGTTCGATCCGTTTGCCGCCTCGGCATCGCCAACTGGATCGCTGGCATCCAAAGCACCGGCTGAATCGGGCTTCAACAGCGCCCAGTTGCTCGGTCAGTCTCCCGCACCCCAGCCGGCCGTCGCGTTCTCGCCAGCGCCCGAGATCAAACAGGCACCCAATCCTTTTGCCGCGCCTGCTTTCGCACCCTTCCAGCCGACGCCCTCCTTCGCACCAGCCTTGGATGAAATCCCCTCTTTGTCTGAACCGGTCAAAGCACCCGCGTCACGCGGCTTGTTCAGCACGCAGCCTGCCAGTGCGCCGTTGTTTGCCGAGCCAGCACCGCAGCCCAGACCTGAATCCAGACCCGCGCCCATGCCCAACCCGCCTGCGGCGGCTCCGGCTAAAATGGCTGCCGTGAAGCACTCCTTCCTCGGCCTCTCGCCGGTGGACACGCAGACCGATCAGCTTCTGCTCCGAGCGCTCCTCGGCACCGAGGAAAACCTCGCCGCGCCGCGTGTCGTCGAGTTGCTTGCCACCCAGCACGGTCTCAGCGCTTGCGTCTGCCTGCATGGCTCGCACGTCCTCAGCCATGCCGACACCTCGAAGCCTGACGCTTCCGAGTTCCAGCGCCAGGCTCCCGACATCGCCCGTCAGTTGCGCGGCCTTGCCCCGCTCATCGGCATCGAAGGAGCAGAAACCTTCACGCTCAATGCTGGCGGCCGCCTTTTGACCTTCTGCTTCCCCGGCAGCACCACCGTCGCCGTGCTGCACGATGTTGAACCCTCCAACGGTCTGCGGGACAAGATCACCCTCATCGCGCGCGAACTCGCCCGCCTGCTCGGCTAAAATCGGCTTTCCGTTTGGGGCGGCGTCATTCTAAAATTCGTCATTTTCTCTGCCATGCCCAGCATCAATCACGACGACCACACCATCAGCTTCAAGATCGTCTATTGTGGCACGCCGCTCAGCGGCAAGACCTCCAATCTCCAGCAAGTCCACGCCAAGCTCGACCCCACGGGCTGCAGTGACCTCGTCTCGCTCTCCACCGCGCAGGATCGCACGCTGTTCTTCGATTTCCTCGCCGTCGAGGCCGACGCCTTGCCCGGTTACAAGACCACCTTCCATCTCTACACGGTCCCAGGTCAGGTCACTTACAACGCCACGCTCCAGCTCGTGCTGCGGCAGGCTGATGGCGTCGTCTTCGTCGCCGACTCGCAAATGGACCGCCAGCGCGACAACTTGCAGTCCCTCCAAAGCCTCGAAGCCAACCTGCGCATGAACGGCAGCTCGCTCGACCGCCTCCCCATCGTCCTGCAATACAACAAGCGCGACCTGCCGAACGCTGCTCCGGTCGAATACCTCGAATACCTCTTCAACAACCGCCCCGTCCCCTTCCTCAGCTTCGAATCCGACGCCCGCACCGGCCGTAACGTGCTCGCCACGCTCAACGCCATCTCCCAGGCCGTGCTTCACCAGTTCCGCCTCCGCACCGCGTCCGAGGACGCTCCGGACGTAGTCCCCACTCACGCGTTGGCCGCTTGATCCCATCTTGACGCCTTGACCACCTCTTGACCTTTGACCTGTCATCGTTAGCAGCCCGGCCTGGAGTTCTTCAAGCCGCCCTCACCGACGATTCCGGCCGCTTGCTTGGCTGCGCAGGCGAACCCGAGCCTCCTACCACTGCGATTCTCGTTCTTGCTCACGCCACCCTCGCCGCCGCGTCCGAACTCGGACGCCGTTCCGGCAATGGCGACTGCCACGAAATCATCCAGCAGCACGATAGCGGCTGCATCTACCTCCACAGCCTGCCAGAAGGCCGCGTTCTTCTCGTTCGCTGCCAAAACATCGAGGCCATTCCCGCCGTGCGCAGCGCCTGCCAACACTTCGCAGCTCCGCTGGAATCAGCTCGCCCTCCCGCTTCTACCGCGTCCCTTGATCTCGCCTCCGCGCTCCACGCCGAACCGGCTTGGTGAATCGTGTTTCGACCTGCCGTTGTTCTGCGGTTCATCTTCTAAACCGCTGACAAGACGCTGATCAGACGCTAATGCCTGATTCAAATCAGCGTCTCGTCAGCGTTCAATCAGCAGTTCGCACTTCCGGCACCTCCATGTTTCGGCTCGTTTTTATCGTTCTCATCCTTGCTTGCCCACTCACTGCGCAAGAGCTGAAGCGCTACGACTTCTCCGCGCCGCTCATGGCCACCACCTTCCGCATCACCCTGCATGCGGAATCCAAAACGCAGGCCGAAACCGCCGCCGCTGCCGCCTTCAAGCGCATCGCCCACCTCAACACCGTCTTCTCCGACTATGAACCCAACAGCGAGCTCATGCAGCTCTGCAACGCCGGTCCCAACACGCCCTTCAAGGCCAGCCCCGCGCTCCTCGGGCTCCTCTCCCGCTCCCTCGATCTCGCTCGCCTCACCGACGGTGCCTTCGATCCCACCTGCGGCAATCTCTCCCAGCTCTGGCGGCGCACCAAACGCGTCAAAAAACTCCCGCCCACCGACCGCCTCGCCCAAGCCCTCGCCGCCACCGATTGGCGTGCCGTGCAGATCGATGCCAAGGCGCAAACCATCACGCTCACGAAGCCCGGCATGCTCCTCGACCTCGGCGGCATCGCCAAAGGTTACGCCGCCGATGAAGGACTCCGCATCCTGCGCGAACACGGCCTCACCCGCGCCCTCGTTTTGGCCGGTGGCGACATCGCCATCGGCGATCCCCCGCCCGGAGCAGACGCCTGGGACATCAAACTCCGCACCTTCACCAAACCTACGCCCGACGCCGAAGAGACCATGGCAACCGTCCGCCTCAAAAACTGCGGCGTCTCTACTTCCGGCGACCTGTATCAATTCATCGACATCGAAGGCACCCGCTACTCCCACATTCTATCCCCCAAGACCGGTCTCGCTCTCACCACCCGCATCGCCTGCTCCGTCATCGCCCCCGACTGCACCACCAGCGACGCACTGGCGACCGCCATGTGCGTGCTTGGCAAAGAACGCGGGGAAAAAGTCACCTCGCAAATGCAGGGCGTAACCATCCGGTTCGCGAAGCCCTGATGCGAGACGAAGGATTCGGCAAGTCTTGCTTCTTGAAAACTCCGGGCGTTCAGCCCCCCTGAATGTCCTCGTCACACAGATCACTCAACGCGCACGTTGCCAGACATGATGCCACCGCCAGAAGTGAACTTGATGGATGGCAACAAAAGGTCGAAAACCAGCCTTGCCGTGGGCGCGCAAAGCCGCCGCATTCATCGGGTGAGTGCCGCGAATGGCGCGTTCGCACCCCTCATTCCGTAATCGATTCAAAAGTTCAGAACTCAGCGCCGGAGCGATAGCCTGGCCACGAAACGCCGGATCGGTATAAGCGTCGTAGAGGTAAGCTTCGTTCGGCGCGAATTGCCGTTCATAGTGAAGGTACTTGGATTGGTAACTCCAAACGCTCCCGGAGCGAACCCACATCACCCCAGCCAGACGCCCCTCGACCCGTGCGAGCAAACAGCGGTGCCCTTGTCTCAGTCGATCTGCATAGAGCTCGCGGTCCGTCTTGGGTCGAAAGGCAAAGTAATCGGTCGAGTCCGAATCCGTGAGCCATTCGATCGTCATGGACGCCTTGGATTGGACGACGGGAATGGGGGCGGCAAGCGAACGCTCCAGCAACAAGACACGGCGATAACCGATTTCGCCAATAGCATGATGGATCAAACTCCACAGACCTTGATCACGGTACACCTGCCACCCGAGTTGTAGCAGATGCTTTCTCATGGCGCTGATTGAACTTGTTCGCGTTCACGCACGCGCAGTTGGTTGTAAAATCCGAGACCACCAAAGACAGCGGGAGTCATGATGGGACGCTCAAAAACAGCGGCCAGTTCATGAACCCGCCTCAGCAAAGAGCTGTTCGTTGCCAATTGCGTGCGATCCGCATCATGCCAGTAATTGTCCTCCAGACCGACGCGCACACCACCACCATCGAGGATGGCGAGCGTGTTGGCGCGCAATTGCGAGCTGCCAATGCCCGCGAGCGACCAAAACGCCCCCGATGGCAAGGCGTTGATCAGCAAGCCCACCTGCAGCAGATCATCCTGTGCCGTCGCGAGATTGCCCACGAGGAGGTTGAAGTAAAATGGCGGTTTAAAAGTACCCTTGCCGATGTGGTGCTTAACCGCGTTGATCATCCCGCCATCGAAACACTCCAGCTCAGGAATGACGCCAAACTGCGCCATTTTGTTCGCCAGCCGCAGGATCATGTCAGGAGTGTTCATACTGGCCTCACGGGCAAAATTCAGCGAACTCATGGTCAGCGAGGCCATGTCTGGAGACAGTTCAAGCACCTCCGAACGCTTTTCGAATTCAGGCGTGGAGCGCCCACTGGTGGAGGCACAAATGACAAGGTCGGGACAGTGCCGCCGGACTCCGTCGAAAATCTGCGCATAGATGCTCTTCCCATGCGCGGGGGAGCCGTCATCATGCCTGGCGTGAAGATGAGCCAAGGTGATGCCGATTTCATACGCCTCGTGCACTTGCTCGACGATCTCGGCTGGCGAAACCGGAACATGGGGTGTCATCTGCTTCGTCGGCACCATGCCTGTCGGCGTGAAATTGATGATGAGTGAGGGGTGCCGTGCTTTTGTCATGATCTGAATGCTGTGCTTGACGTGTATTTCAGTTCAAACTTCTCCCCCCGCAGGGCAACGCCAACTCTGGCACTGCATCCGTCCGCATCAAGTCAGATACCCCCGGCTTTGCCGGGGGTATCTGACTCCATGGCATTGAAGGCTTGGGTACCAGCTTGAGCGACTGATTGGATGTTGATCAAACGAACCTCAGGTGGGCAGTCGAAATCAGGCGGAGGATCACCAGGCAGCAGGATGCGGAAGCGGCGCAGGCCGCTAGCCCGAAGGGCGCGATACTCCCTCCTGAGGTTGTCCGCCGTCAGCGGCACATCGCTGGGAAACGCCCACAAGGCCGAGTAGCCGTCGTGGTCATGGTGCACGAGGGAGGTGTGGCTCAGAAACTCCGCCACCGGGCCAGCCAGCCGGTTCCAACTGAAGAGCCGGACGTGGTTTGCCGAGAGAAAACCGTCATGGTCCTGAAGGCCGCTGGACCACTTGCACTTGTAGCGAAACACCCCGTCATGCAACGAAGCAAGGGAACCGCCCATGGCGATTTGCGTGCAGCCGAACTGCCTCGCATGGCCGATGGAATGCACGTACAAAGCGGCCATGGCTCCCTGGCGCAGCAAGTCCAGCCGACCGTCAAGCAAACCCGTCACCCGCAGAGTGTAGGTCTTCCCTGTCACCACGACCAAATCTCCGGCCACACGCTCGCCGTTCAGAAGCAGCCATTGGATCTGGCCGCGCTTAAACGCCAGGCGCAACAGCCACCTCGGGGACAGTTTCGCCGTCGAACCATGCCGCCCGCAGATGTAGGGCCGGTAAAACTGATCGTAGAAGAGATCGAAATCCGCCTCGTCGCGGGAGATCACGCTTTGATACTTTTTCCGGTGCGTCCGCCGCCAGTCTCCAGCCGCGCTCCGATGCCGGCGCACATAGGCCTCCAGATCGTCCGGAACGTCCATCCACATCGAGACCATCGGGGGTGATGCGAGGTAATCTTTGCCAAGAAACAGCCAGGCTGAAATCCGGGCGACTCCAACCACCATCAAGTCGGCGGAAGGCTGCCACCGCTTTAGTTGTTTCTGCAGGAACCACACGGGAACCTTCGCCGCACAAACCATCTCAGGTTCCTCCGCGAAGAAACGCTCCCGGATGAACTCGGTCCACCGTTCGCGCCCGGCGGCCAGCAGCGTCACCGACCGGCCTGACACGCGCGCCTTGCCGCGCAGCAAGACCACCGGCACCCGCCAGCCCAGGACCGGCTGAACGAAACACATCAGCCATCGAAGCAGGGTGTTGAGTCTCATGACGACAAACGGGGGAGACGTTTCACCAGAATGCGCGCTCATGCGAAGGTCTGAAGCATTTCAGGCCCTCCATGGGCCATGGATTCAAGCGAGATCAAACGCACCTCAGGCGGGCACTCGAAATCAGGCGGCGGATCACCGGGCAGCAGGATGCGGAAGCGGCGCAGGCCGGCGGCGTTGAGGTCGCGATGGTGTTTGCGCAGGTTGTCCGCCGTCAGCGGCACATCGCTGGGAAACACCCACAAGGCCGAGTAGCCATCGTGGTCATGGTGAATCAGGGACGTGTGGCTCAGAAACTCCGCCACCGGACCGTCAAGCCGGTTCCAGCGCAGCAGCATGACAAAATTGGACGACAGGTGTCCACCATGAGCACAGAGACCCCCTGCCCATTTGCTTTTGTAGTGCAGCACTCCGTCATGCAGCGAGGGCCTGCTTCCCCCCATGAAAAGCCTCGTGCAGCCTGCTTGTCGGGCATGTTGGATCGAATGCACATAGATCGCAGCCAGCGCCCCTTGGCGTAGCAAATCGAGCCGTCCGTCCCGCAGCCCGATCGGTCCCATGGAACATTTTTTTCCCTGCACCATGGTGATGCCACCGGCCAGGCGTTGATCTTCCCGGATGACCCACATCAGCCCCCCATGTTTGAAAAGAAACCGGATCATCCAGCGCGAGGCAAGCGATTCACCCACATCATGCCGATGACTGATGTAGGGGACATAAAACCTGTCGTAGAATTCATCCAGATCCTCATTCGCGTGCGACAGCCTGTGCTCCAGATCGTTGTTCCGTACCCGTTGCATATCAGCCGCCGCATGACCGTGAGTGCGTCCAAACGCCTTCAAATCATCCGGAACCTGCATCCATGACGTGATCCAAAACGGCACCCTGAGGCAGCCGCGTTCGAGAAACAGGCCGGCAGAAACCCGGTCAATGCCCACGACTGTCAGATCGGCGGAAGACTGCCATTCGTTCAGCCGCTTCTGCAGGGACCACACGGGCACCCGCACCATGCGCACCACCTCGGGTTCTCCCGCAAAAAAATGCTGCTTGATGAACTGCGTCCATCGTTTGCTCCCTGCGGCAAGCAAGGTCACTTGCTTCCCCGATCCCCGGGCGGAACCGCGCAGCAAAGCTACCGGCACGCGCCAGCCATAAAATGGCTGTACCATGCAGATCAGCCAGCGAAGCAAGGTCTCGAGGATCATGAGTTCGAGTCAATGAAGACTTCTTCAGTCTCATGTTCAAGTGTACTCCAACAACGCCTTGATCACCTTCCGTTCTTTCACCGCCTGAAACGCATCGGCGATACGCTCCAGCGGGAAACGATGAGTGATGAAATCAGCGGCAGTGAGTTTGCCTTCGCGAATCCACTGGCAAATCGCGGTTTGCGATTCCTTTTCGTACCGCCGCGTGGGCCACTGGTGGACGAAGAGGTTGAAGTTAAAGTCAGCCTTCGATTTGTCGATGTGCAGGACGCCGTGGGTGAGAACACCGTAGATGCAATGCGATCCGCCACGGCGTAGCAGCGGCAGGCCCTGTTGCACGATGTCGGGATGGCCGACGGCATCAATGACGGCATCGAGTTTCTTGCCACGGATGCTGGCGAGTTCGCCGATCTCCACATCGCCGGGCGCAAAGGCCGCGTCGGCTCCGAAGACGAGTGCCTTGGCTTGCTTGTCGGCGTGGCGATCGACGATGCCGATCCAGCCGAGTCCGAACAAGCGGCCGAGCTTTACAAAGCTCAAACCTACCGGACCGGCACCGAAGATGAGCACGTCATCGCCGGGCTGGAGGTGAAAATCACGAAACGCGCCCAAGACCTCGCGCCAGGTGCAGAGCAGCACGGCCTGCTCGGGCGGAATGTCGGCATCGACGCTGGTTTGAATCTCGAAAACCTCGACCCAGCCGTGCGCCTCATCCTCCACGCCGTCGGCGACCATCGCATCGTGATCATTCGCCAGCGTGAACTCGCCAAAGCCGCCCCAGCCGGAATCGACGCCTTCCTGTTGCAGATCGAACACGAGTCCGCCGACCGCGCGATCCCCAACGCGGAAGTTTTTCACCTTGTCGCCGACCGCGACAACGATGCCGACGCTTTCATGGCCGAGGGCGAAGGGAAACTTGTCCTCCATGCCTGGAAACGTGCCGCCGAGAAGTTCGGAGTCGGTACGGTTGCACAGGCAGGCGCATTCCGTGCGCACCAGTGCCTGATACGGCCCCGGTTTCGGCTGCGGAGTGTCGAGGATGGCGAGTTCTCCAGGCGAGATGGCGATGACGGACTTCATGGACCGCGCATCGAACACGCGGCACGAACGAGCGCAAGCGGAGAACCAAGAACAAAAACTACCGCCACAGGGCGCTGATCAGCTCATTGAGCTTCGCGATCACATACTGCATCAGGCCATTGACTTCCCAAAAAGGGGGCATCAGCATTCACGCATGCTGCCCTATCACTCGACAATCTGCACAGGCGCTAATTACAAATCCGGGGTCTCTGTCATACCCCATGTCGGGATCGTTGGAAAAATAGGGGAGGCTAACCCGAAGGGCTTTTGGGATAAGAAATTCGATTCGACGGCGAAGCTGAAGAGGATTGAGAAGCAAACGAACGTGAAAAAGCTCGTAGCGTCCACCTACCGATGTCTGGGGGAATGTCATAGGCGCTTCACACGCAGTGAAGCTCTGAGCCGTCAGTTTCGTATCGTCACCGAAACAGGCTGTATATGCAGTGATTGTGAAAAGACGAGGCCCGAAAATCGGGGAACAACCGAAAAGTGAGCATCGCATGGGCTGTGCGTGAGGCGCAAGCGAGGAGATGCCATTCACCATATCCGCACTGGAAATCTGCCCGTTTCTTGCTTTGAAAAGGCTCCCATGTTTCGTACGCTCCTTGAATACCTGCTCTGGCCCCTGATCCTCATCGCCGCCCTGATTCCGACCGGGATCGGCATCGCGAACGGTCATGGCCCGCTGGCTTTCAACCTCACCTATTTCAGCCTCGCGGCGCTGCTGTTCGTGCTGGAGCGCGTTTATCCGCATGAGGAGCGCTGGCTTCACTCCGACGGTCAGGAAATACCGGATCTGGCGCACACGGCGTTCACGAAATCGTTCGTGCAGTTGCTCATTGTCTCGATGACCTGGCTCGGACTGGCCAGCGTGGTCGGTGGTGATCAAGGCACCGGCTTCTGGCCAAATCACTGGCCGATGTTCTTCCAAGTCGTGCTGGGGCTGGTCATCGCCGAGTTCGGCCTCTACTGGGCGCACCGCATCGCGCACGAATGGATGCCGCTCTGGTGGTTTCACGCGGTCCATCACAGCTCCAAAAAGCTCTGGTTCTTCAACACCGGTCGCTTCCACATCATCGACACGCTCAAGAGCATGATCTTCTCCGCCCCGCTCCTGGTCCTGGCCGGTGCGCCGAAGGATGTGGTGCTCTGGTTCGGCGCCATCACGGCCTACATCGGCTTCCTGACGCACGCCAATATCCAGATGCGCTTCGGCTGGCTGAACTACATCTTCAACACCCCTGCCCTGCATCGCTGGCACCACTCCATGGATCTGCGAGAGGGGAACAAAAACTACGGTGAGAACCTCATGCTGTGGGATCTCATCTTCGGCACCTATTTTGATGATGCCAGCCGCCGCCCGCCTGCTGAGATCGGCATCAACGCTGCCATGCCGAAGTCCTTCTGGGGTCAGATCGTCGAGCCGTTCCGCTGGAACAAGTTCCAGACCGGCGCCAAAGCCGGAACCGTGAAGCATGAGTTGCTTTGAGCCGGGCGTGGACACAGCGCATTACATCGGCCTGAAAACGACTTGCCGCTTTCCGCCGCCCATGCGATGCATCGCCCCCGAAAACACGCGCCCGTAGTTCAACGGATAGAATGGTGGTCTCCGAAGCCGCATATCCAGGTTCGATTCCTGGCGGGCGCACCAGCCGCAAATGCGGCTGTATTCAGTTGGTCAAAGACACTGGTCGGGCCGATGCCAGCGGCTCAACACAAGTCGCCGTGAGATGCTTCAAACTGCCAGGTCGGGCCCTGCTGCCCCACATCGCAGCATGTGTGAGCCACAGGCCTCCTTCGCGAAGTTAGTCCACGGTCATCTGCCCCTCATGCACACCGGCTTTCAGCTTCGCGGATGCATTCGTGTGGTTGTGAATCACGACGTCTCCTTTGAAGATGACGCCGGTGCCGCACTCGACCGGACCATGCATCAGCAGGCTGCGGCAGTGCAGCAGGCTGGGCGTGTGCGGGAAGTTCTGCTCCAGACCATCCACCAGTTTGCAGAGCTTTGCGTCGAGATGCAGATGCGGCGGCTGACCGTTGCGGCTGGGGTGCAGGCGCAGACAGAAGTCCTCAGTGAGTTCGTAGGCGTCGGAGCGCACGGCCAGCAGGTCGCTGGTGGTCTTCACCGGAGCGAAGCGCGTGCGAGAGACTTCGATGGCACCCGCTCCTTGGAAGCACTCAATGGCCGCGCCCATCGCGGTCTCCACCTGAATGACCGGAGGTGAACTGCCATCGCGTGGATCGACCGTTTTCTTGTTCATGATCGGCGGCAGCGGAATGAGCCCGTCATTGGCATCGAGCGCGGTCTTGAGTGCCTGGAGATCGATCCACAGGTTGTTCGTGTTGAAGTAGCGATGGCGATCGATGTTTTGGAAATGACTCTCGTCATCCTTCGGGCATTGCGCAGATTCACGCAGCAGGAAGCGCCCGTCCCGCAGACGCACCGCGAGATGCCCCCCCTTCTTGTCCGACTCGGTGCGGCGGGTGACCTCCATCGCAAACGGCATGCCGCTGTCCGCAAACCACGCGAGAATCGACGGATCGAGCGTGGCACCGAGGTTGTCCGAATTCGACACAAACGCATAGCGCACACCACCGCCGAGCAAGCGCTCCAGCCAGCCCGAACCAACAAGGCATGCATAGATGTCGCCATGACCAGGCGGGCACCATTCTTGATCTGGATTGGCCGGCCATGTGGCAGGTTCAAGGGAACCGGCAAGCACCTTGGGCACCTTGTTCTGCATGAGTTCCCACGTTTCACGGCCGCCCAATTGCGGGAAACGCGCCGCGAGATGCGCCGTTGTGTCTGCGGAGGTGCTGAAACTGTTCATCAGCATGAAAACCGGCACCGCGCCGCCCGTCTGCGCGCGCAGTCGAAGAATCTGTCGTGCAATCAAATCGAGGAACGTGTCTTCGCCACGCACCGGCAGCAGGGACTTTGCTTTCTCCAGACCCATGCCTGTTCCGAGACCACCATTGAGCTTGATGAGCACGGTTTGCTTGAGCAGTTCGGAAGCACGGCCCGCATCGGGTGCCATGAGTGCATCGGCACATGGCAGATCCTTTGCCGGAGCAATGGTGGCCTCGGGAATCATCCCGGTCTCACCGGCCAGCAGAGCCGCGTAGCTGCCGCGAAAGGCGCGGATGGCAGACTCGCTCAGCCCGGCTGCCTGCATTTTCTGACGAAAGGACGTAAAGGACGTTTCAATGCTCTCGGGAGTGCGGGTTGGATTACTCATGCGGCTTCAAGGCTAGAGGATCAGCGAGCGGAGGCAAATGGTGATTCATCCCCCACGAGCCAACCGTTGGTTCTTTCGAGGCAAGCATCGTTTCGTTGTGCCACTCTGGGCTCCTTCCCCTGCCTCATGCATCTCTTGGAATCCTCCACTTTGAGTGATTCCTCGCTCAAATCAGGAAACACCGAACCGTGTGGCGGGTTCAGTCGTATCCCGTCTCAGCCGATTCATGGACATTTCCTCGAAGACATTTTCAGCCAGACAATTCGTGCTGCCGCGCACGCTGCCCATGATCGTGCTCGACGGCTGCTATTTGTTTCCCGGCTGCCATCTGCCGCTGTTCATCTTCGAGGAACGCTACCGCCGCATGCTCGATCATGCGCTGCACACCGATCGCATGTTCTGCATCGGCGCTCCCTGTGGCGCGGACGATGTGCAGCCGGTGACCACGGCCGGACTCATCCGCGCTTCGGTTAAAAATGCCGACGGCACCTCGCAGGTCATGCTCTACGGCGTCACCCGTGTGCGCATCACCGGCTGGGATCAGATGCTGCCGTTCCGCATCGCCCGCGTGGAGTCGATCCTCACGAAAACGGCTCCATTGGAGACACTGCGGACCTTGAAATCAAAGGCGCTAGCCCTGTTACCCTATCCCACCGACGACAGTTGCGAGAACATGCAGTTGCTGCGTCAGTCCTTGGAGGAAATGGACGAAACAGAAACCGTCTGCGACATCATCGCCTTCCACTTCGTCCGCCGCAAAGCTGCCCTCCGCGCCTTGCTAGCAGAATGCTGCCCCCAGCGACGCTACGAGCGTCTGATTGCCGAGCTGGAGAAGGAGCAAGACTGACCTTCACGCCTCGTTGCACACCGGATTCGTCAGCGTGCCGATCTTTTCGATCTCCACGCTCACCACATCGCCATCCTTCATGAACACCGGCGGTGTGCGGGCCATGCCCACACCATGCGGCGTGCCAGTGAGGATCACGGTGCCTGGCATCAGCGTGGTGCTGCCGCTGAGAAACTCGATCAGCGTCGGCACATCGAAGATCATGTCGTTTGTGTTCCAGTCCTGCATCGTCTCGCCATTCAGCACGGTTTTGATCGCGAGGCTGTTTGGGTTCGGAATCTCATCCGCTGTCACCAGCACCGGCCCGAGCGGGCAAAAGGTGTCAAAGGTCTTCCCCCTGCACCACTGGCCGCCGCCGCCCTGCTTCTGCCAGTCGCGGGCGCTCACGTCATTCGCGCAGGTGTAGCCGAGCACATGCTTCAAAGCGTCCGCACGACTCACATTCTTCGCCGTCTTGCCAATCACGACCGCCAGCTCGCATTCATAGTCCACTCGGTCGCTTTTCAGATGCGTCGGCAGCAGGATCGGCTCGCCGGGATGCTGCACCACATTCGGCAGCTTCATGAACACCACCGGATGCTGCGGAATCGCCGCCTTCGTCTCCTCCGCGTGAAATTTGTAGTTCAACCCGATGCACACGATCGCGAAAGGCTGGATGGGCGCGAGCAGCTTCGCCACCTCCGCTTTTCGATCCGTCACGCGATGATCACCAAAGATGTCACCCTCAATGACGAGCGCCGTGCCATCGGCCTGTTGCGCGGCGTGCGCGATGTTTCCCTGAGAGTCGGAGTAGCGGATGATTTTCATGATTCAGGCAGTACGGCCGTTCCAGACCACCAATTCGTCGTATTTGGCTCCCGTGCCGCCAAACAAGTCCAACGCACTGCCCACCGTGCCGTCCACGCGGCCATGGCTCAGTTCGTCGATACGCTTCAAGTCATCGAGATGGCGAATCCCGCCCGCGTAGGTCATTGGAATCGGCGAATGCTCGCCGAGGAAGCTCACCAGCGCCTCATCAATACCCTCGCACTTGCCCTCGACATCCACCGCATGGATCAAAAACTCCGCGCAGTGCCCGGCGAGCCATTTCAGCGACGCCGGCGTCACATCCAGCGTTGTCAGCGTCTGCCAACGGTTCATCGCCACCGTCCAGCCCTTGGCCGTGGCTTTGCAACTCAGGTCGATCACCAATTTCTCACGTCCAGCAGCCTCGACCATTTTTTCGAGCCTCATTTCGCTGAACGTGCCATCCGTTTCAAAGAGATAGCTCGTCACGATCACATGACTGGCCCCGGCATCGAGATACTCCGCCGCGTTGCATGGCCGGATGCCCCCACCGATCTGCAAACCGCCCGGAAAAGCCGCCGCAGCCGACTTCGCGGCCTCCTCGTTGCCTTTGCCGAGCAGAATGACGTGCCCGCCGGTCAATCCATCACGCTTGTACAGCTCCGCATACCAAGCCGCGTCACGATCACTCACAAAATTCGTCTTCAAGCCCGCCCCATCATCCCGCAGCGACGAGCCCACGATTTGCTTCACGCGGCCATCGTGGAGGTCTATGCAGGGGCGGAATCGGGTCATGGAGCAAGTGGTCAAGGAGTGGTCAAAGGTCAAGGAGTGGTCAAGAGGTGATCCTCTCACCTTCTTGACCTCTTGACGGCGCAGCCTTGACCTCTTGATCTTCTCTGCTTTCTTCCGCCCGTCCATGACCACCACCGCCACGGCTCTGCCTCTCCTCTCCCTGCGACTTACGCAAGGGTAGGCGGCCCGCGTTCCCTCGTCATGCCATCCTTGCCGTCACGACACGGCAGCTTTTTCATTCAGGCACCTTTTCGGTCCTTCCCATCTTAGTTACCTTCATTTTCTCATGTTAAAAAATCCGTCCATCAAATACCAGCGCTTCGATCCTGTCTCCTTGCCGAACCGCCGCTGGCCGTCCCAAACCCTCTCCAAGGCTCCCATCTGGTGCAGCGTCGATCTGCGCGATGGCAACCAGGCTCTCGCCGTGCCGATGAATGTCTCCCAGAAGCTCGACATGTTCGACGCGCTGGTGAAATGCGGCTTCAAGGAGATCGAAGTCGGCTTTCCCTCCGCCTCAAACACCGAGTTCGCCTTCAACCGCCGCCTTATCGAGGAAAAACGCATCCCCGATGACGTGACGATCCAGTGTCTGGTCCAGGCGCGTGAGGATTTGATCGAAAAAACCGTCGAGTCACTCATCGGAGCCAAAAAGGTCGTCATCCACATGTACAACTCCACTTCGCCAGCGCAGCGGAAGTATGTGTTCGGCAAGTCGAAGGAGGAGATCATCGCCGTGGCCGTCAAAGGCGCGCAGATGATCAAGGACCGCCTGCACCGCCTCACCGCCGGAGGCACGCAGGTCACGCTGCAATACTCACCGGAGAGCTTCAGCGCCACCGAGGTCGAGTTCGCCAAGGAAATCAGCGAGGCCGTCATGGACGTGTGGCAGCCCACGCCGCAGCACAAGATGATCCTCAACTTGCCCGACACCGTCGAGGTCTGCATGCCGAACGTCTATGCCGACCAGATCGAGTGGATCTGCACGAACATTAAAAACCGCGACAGCCTCATCGTGAGCCTGCACACGCACAATGACCGCGGCACCGGCACCGCCGCCACGGAGTTGGGCTTGCTGGCCGGAGCCGACCGCGTGGAAGGCACGCTCTTTGGCAATGGCGAGCGCACCGGCAATCTCGACATCGTGCAGGTCGCCATGAACCTGTACATGCACGGCATCGCGCCTGAACTGGACTTCAGCGACATGAGCAGCCTCATCCGCATGTATGAGCGCACCACCGGCATGACCGTGCCGCCGCGCCAGCCCTATGCGGGCGAACTCGTCTTCACCGCCTTCAGCGGCAGTCATCAGGACGCCATCAAGAAGGGCCTCGCCGGTTATGAGCAGCACAACTCCATCTGGGACGTGCCTTACCTCACCATCGACCCGAACGACATTGGCCGCGAATACCGCGAGGTCATCCGTGTGAACTCCCAGAGCGGCAAAGGCGGCGTCGCGTATCTTCTCGAAAGCGAATTCGGCATCGAGCTGCCGAAGGACATGCAGCGCGAGTTCGGCCCCATCGCCAACGACATCGTCGATAAACTCGGCCGTGAGGTCAGCGGCGCCGAGTTGAAGGACATGTTCTGGAAAGAATACATCCAGCGCGAGACCCCCTTCGCCCTGCACCACTTCCACGCTGACGGCGTCGATGGCGTGTTCACCTGCCGCTGCAGTCTGGTCAAGAATGGCAAGGAAATCGGAATCACCGGCACTGGCAATGGCCCCATCGCCGCCTTCGCGGATGCGCTCATCAAAGACGCGGGAGCACCCAAGTTCGAAGTCACCACCTACCGCGAGCAAAGCCTCAGCAGCGGCACCGAAGCCGCCGCCCTCGCCTTCATCCAGATCAAAACTGGTGCTGGCAAAACGGTTTGGGGTGCAGGTGTCGATACCAACATCGAACTCGCGTCCATCAAAGCCGTGCTCAGTGCGGTGAACCGGGCTTCCAACTAACACGTCAACGATTCCTTCATGCCCCTCCAAATCCCCGATTACCCCTTCCAAGCCTACATCTTCGACTGCGATGGCACGCTCGTCGATTCGATGCCCCTGCACTACATCGCGTGGGTGGAGGCGCTGAAGCGGCATGACGCGCCGTTTGAGTTTACCGAGGAGGTGTTTTACGCGCATGCGGGCATCAAGGAGCAGGATGTGGTGAAGATCCTGAACGCCAAGCATGGCACAAACATCGACCCCGTTAGCGTGGATGAACTGAAGATGGAAATCTTCCGCGAACGCATCCCAGAGGTGCGGACGGTGCGGCCCGTGGCGGAGTTTGCGAATTCACTGCATGGCCGTTTTCCGATGGCGGTAGCCTCCGGCAGCGAGGAACCGACCGTGCGCGGCTGCTTGGAAGCCACGGGACTGATTCACCTCTTTGAGACCATCATCACGCCGAAACTGGTGAAGCAAGGCAAACCTGCGCCGGACATGTTCCTGCTGGCTGCGGAGCGCATGGGCATCGCGCCGCGTGAATGCCTCGTGCTTGAGGATGGAAACAGCGGTCTCGAAGCAGCCAAGGCCGCAGGCATGCAGGCGGTTTTCATTCCGCGCACGCTGCGGTGACACAACGTAGGCCGGACTTTCCAGTCCGGCACATACATCACGGGCTAGAAAGCCCGTGCTACTTTCGCAGCCAGGCCTTCCAGCAGGTCACAAAGCCCTTGGCGAAATCTTGCGGCCTCGCTTCGACCCAGGCGGTGATGTCCTCGGGCTTGAACCAGTCGCCGGTGGCGATTTCCTCGGGCAGGCAGCGAATGGGGCCGTCGTGTCTCGCCAGATGCAGTTCGACGAATTCATGATCCGTGTTATCCCCGGCTGGAATCGTGGCGGCGACTTCGGTGGCATCGACGTGGATGCCGATTTCCTCGCCCAGTTCTCGCACAGCCGCACTGGCGTAGCTTTCCCCGGCATCGAGATGGCCGGCAGCGCTGCTGTCCCACTTCAACGGCGACACATCCTTGAGATGCGAACGCTGCTGGAGGTAGAGATGCCCGCGTTTGTTGATGACGAAGATGTGAACGGCTCGATGCAGCAGTTTGCGAGCATGCACCTCGCCACGCGTGAGCTGTCCGGTGACTTCGTTGCGCTCGTTGACCACATCGAACATCTCGCTGGCCTTCTGCCCGGCGTCGGCTTCATGCCGTTGCTCATACCAGCGGGCGATGTGAATCCATTGCGTGAGCGACAACGCCTCCGCGCGCACGGTGGGCGAGGCGTTGAGCGATTCAATCAGCGCCTCCCAGCCGCCCGGAGCCTCGGGAAGCAGATTTTTCAATTGCTTGCGCCGCTGGGAGAAGCCCATGCGCACCAGGCGGTCGAACAGCACATGATCAAACACCGGCAGCGTGGCCGGATCACGCGGCGTGAGGCGGATGACGGCGGAATCGACCCTCGGCTTCGGCACAAACACCTCCGGCGGCACGATGCGCAGCAGTTCGACGTTCCAGTCCTTCTGCACCAACAAGCTGAGCGCCCCATAGGCATCGTCCTCACAGGTGGCGGCGAGACGGTCACACACTTCCTTTTGCAGCATGAAGACCGCGCAACCAACCGGTGACGGCGGCGTGAGCCAGTGCTTCAAGATCTCGCTGCCGACCGAATACGGCAGATTGCCCACGATGCGCAGCGGACCGTGCTTGAACCACGAACGCAGGTTGATGCGTGTGGCGTCGTTGTGGATCACTTCGACATCGCTGCGCCCCTCGAACTGGCCGTGCAGCTCCGGTGCGAGCTGAGAGTCCTTTTCAATGAGCACGAGATGCTTTGGCCTGCCGACGAGATGTTTGGTCAATGCCCCCATGCCGGGGCCGATCTCCACGACGAAATCCGCGCCATCCGGTTGCACCTGATCGGCGATCCAGCGGGCCACTTCCTCGTCCTGGAGGAAGTTCTGCCCCATGCTCTTGCGTGGGGTGAAGTGCTGCCTGGTGGGCGGGGATTCGGAGCGGCGTTGATCGCGGTATCTCATTGCCACATCATTCACCAATCCACCACTCCATCAATCCATTCATCCAGCAATCCCGCCACTTGACCCTCTGCATGAGCGGCGCACTCTGACACGTGCTCCGAACGCTCCTCAAATCCAAGCTCCACCGCGCCGCCGTCACCGATGCCAACATCAACTACGAAGGCAGCATCACGATTCCGACTGATCTCATGGAAAAAGCCGACCTGTGGGACGGCGAAAAAGTGCTGGTGACCTCGATCACCAACGGCGCGCGTCTCGAAACCTACGTCATCCCCGGCCCGCGTGGCTCCGGGCAGATCGTCATCAACGGTGCCGCCGCACATCTCATCAATACCGGCCACCGCGTCACCATCATGGCCTGGGGCGAGAGCGAGAACCCGATCATCCCCAAGCGCCTGCTGCTCAACGAACGCAACGAGGTGGTGAACGAGACGGTGCTGTGACCTTGGACGGCCCACCGTCACAAGAATACCACGATGGGAAACATTCGGCTGTTCAAGCGGAACCTGAATTCCGTATGATTCAGCCATGAAACACCTCGTTCTCGGTCTTTTCTCGCTGTCTTTCGCCCTTGGTTCTGCCCTTTTTGCGCAAGCCGATGGCATCAAGACAAAGACCACCTACGCCAAGGCCTATGGCGAGACGAAAAACGCCGTGACGGTGGATGCAGCGAAGGATCTTCCCCGCTATCCCGCCGTGGAGCCGAAGGACGCGATCTCGACCTGGCAGGTGAAGAAAGGCTTCAAGCTGCAACTTGCCGCGCATGAGCCGCAGGTGCGTGACCCCATCGCGATCTGCTTCGACGAGCACGGGCGCATGTTTGTGTGCGAGATGCATGACTACAGCGAGATGCGCGAGGTGACGCCGCACATGGGCCGGATTTCCATGCTCCAAGACAAGGACGGCGATGGCTACTACGAGACGAGCCAGATCTTTGCCGATGACATGCCGTGGCCCACGGGCCTGGTCTGGGCCAATGGCGGCTTGTATGTCGGCGCGACACCGGACATCTGGCGTTTTGAGGACAAGGACGGCGATGGCAAGGCGGAGAAGCGGGAGAAAGTCTTCACCGGCTTCGGCACCGGCTTGAAAATGCTCAATGTGCAGGGTCTGATGAACAGCTTCATGTGGGGGCAGGACAATCGCATCCACATCCTCGCCGGTGGTGGCAATCGTGGCGTGATCACCTGCCTGAAGCGGCCGGATTTGAAAGGCATCGAACTCGGCGGGAAGGACTTCTGGTTCAATCCGCTCACGCATGAGTTCGGCCTCGAAGGCGGCGGCGCTCAATACGGCATGAGCTTTGACAACTACGGTCGCAAGTTCGGCTGCTCGAACTCCGACCACCTCCAATACTGGGTTTACGACGACCAATACGCGAACCGCAATCCCTACTACCAGATGCCGCGTGCGAAGGAGAGCATCGCCGTCGATGGCGGCGCGGCGGAGGTCTTCCGCATCAGTCCGGATGAGCCCTGGCGCATCATCCGCACGCGCTGGCGCATCGCCGGTGTGGTGAAGGGTGCGGTGGAAGGCGGTGGACGCGTGAGCGGCTATTTCACCGGCGCGACAGGCACCACGATCTATCGCGGAGACGCCTACGGCCCCGAGTTCGTGAACAACAGCTTTAGCGGCGACGCTGGCGGCCAGCTCGTGCATCGCAAGATCATCAAACCGAGCGCGGACGGCATCAGTCTGATCGGTGAACGCCCCGCCGACGAGCACGGCTTCGAATTCGCCGCCTCCAAGGACACATGGGTGCGCGTGGTGAACTTCGCCAACGCCCCCGACGGCTGCCTGCACATTTGCGACATGTATCGCGAAGTGATTGAGCATCCCTGGAGCATCCCGGACGAGATCAAGAAGCACATCGACCTGAATAACGGCAATGATCGGGGCAGGATTTACCGCATCGTGCCGGAAGGATGGCAAAGAGCCAAGGGCGAAGAGCGAAGGGGCAATATCGCCAAAGCGAGCACGGAAGAACTCGTGAAACTCCTCAGCCACCCCAACGGCTGGCATCGCGACACCGCGCAGCGTTTGCTTTTCGAGCGTCAGGACAAAGCCGCCGTGCCGATGTTGGAAAAGGTGGTCGCGGGAGACAACGCCTTGGCAAAACTGCACGCCATGGGAACGCTGGACGGATTGAGTGCTTTGAAACCAGAGGTCGTGATCACGGCAGCCAAAGATCAGGACGCACAAGTGCGTGAGCGTGCCATCCACCACATCGCCAAGCTGGCCAATGGCGAAGCCTCACCGGAATGGGTGGCAGCGCTGGGGATCTTGATCGGAGATTCATCCGCCCGTGTCCGATTCCAGTCAGCGATGGCTGCTTCGACTCTGAAAACCGATTCGAATGATGCGTGGATGGCCAAACTCGCCAGTGCTGGATCGGGCGACAAGTGGATCAGCGCCGCCGTGCTGAGCAATGCGAACGCCAGCGTGTTCAACCTGCTGAGCAGCGATCTGGGCAAGCTCGATGCGGGCTTTGTCGAATCCCTGATTTTGATCGTGGCAGGCTCGGAAAAGAACCCACAAGTGCATACGGCTCTGATCCATGCCGTGGCCGGTGACCATCCCAAAGCGAACTGGGTGCAGGCTCTTGGCACAGGATTGCGCCGTGCAGGAACAACGATTGAGAAGGCAGATACAGAAGGCAGGCTGGCTGCCATCCTTGCCAAAGCGTCTGAGACGACTGCGGACGCGAAGGCGAAAGAATCAGCACGGCTGGAGGCCATCGAGTTGCTCGGCCTCTCGTCGTCCAAGGAAGCGACTGATGCTTTGACTCAGTGCCTCGTCAAAGGACAGCCGGAGACTGTGCAGGCGGCGGCGGTAAAAATCTTGGCGCAGAAGGCATCGGCAGAAGTGACGACGGCTATAATCACAAGCTGGGCAGGTTTTGACGCGAAGGCCAAGGAATCAGCACTGACCGCGCTCGTCGGGCGCGATGACCGCACGGTGGCGCTGTTGGAGGCGGTGCAGTCGGGGGCGATTGCGGCAGCGGATCTTTCGGCCTCTCAGGTGCAGTCGTTGGTGAAGCACAAAGACACGAAAATCGCCACACTGGCGAAAGCAGCGCTCAAAGCCGTCATTCCACCTTCTCGCGAGGAAGTGACCGCGAAGTTCAAGCCGACCATCGCGGCCAAGGGCGACGCGCAAAAGGGACAGGTTCAATACATGACGCGTTGTGTGGCGTGCCATAAGGCAGGCACACTCGGACTGGCGGTGGGGCCAGATTTGATTACGGTGAAGACGAAGGGCCGCGAGGCGCTGCTGACGGCGATTTTGGAGCCGCACAAGGAGGTCGCGTCGCAGTTCATCGCCTACACGGTGAACACCAAGGACGGTCAAACGCTGGCAGGCATCATCACGAATGACACAGCCTCCAGCATGACGCTCAAGATGATGGGCGGCATCGAAAAGACGCTGCAACGCGCCGAAATCAAAGGCAGCACCTCCATCGGGCAAAGCCTGATGCCCGAGGGACTGGAAACGGGCATGAATGTCGAGGACATGGCCGATCTGATCAGCTACATCGAGAGCCTCTGAACCACCTCCCGAAACAAAGGCTGTTTTCCTTTGCAGCAGGCACACTCTGCGCTCCTTTGACCGATCATGAAGACCACCCCCGTCACTTTTGAAGACCTCCAGTCCTCCGTCATCGCCGTGCCGCCGCTGTGCCGGAACAAGGATCTGTCCCTGGCAAAATCACAGAACAGCCGCCTCATCAAGCACATGTACAAAGGCGGCATCCGCACGCTGCTTTACGGAGGCAATGCCAATCTCTACAACATCGCCGTCAGCGAATACCACTCGCTGCTGAAGATGCTCGTGGACATCTCTCCCGAGGACATGTGGATCGTGCCCTCCGTCGGGCCAATGTATGGCACCGCGATGGATCAGGCCAAAATCCTCAGCGAGTTCGCCTTCCCCACCGCGATGCTGCTGCCGACGCTTTTCCCATCAAAGCCTGCTGGTGTCGCCACAGCCATCCGCCACTTCGTGGAGAAGTCCGGCGTCAAGGCCGTGCTCTACATCAAGGACGGCGCCTACATCACTCCCGAACTCGCCGCCGAGCTCGTCAATGACGGCCTCATCTCCTGGATCAAATATGCCATCGTGGAGGAAGATCCGAGCAAGGATGCATATCTCAAAAAGCTTATAAAGCTGGTGGATACCAAACTCATTGTCAGCGGCATCGGTGAGCAGCCTTCCATCATTCATCTGCGCGATTTCGGCGTCACCGGTTTCACCGCGGGTTGCGTGTGCGTTGCCCCCTCGCGCTCCACCGCCTTGCTGAAAGCCATTCTGAAAAAAGACTGGGTCACCGCCGAGGCCATCCGCGAGGAATTCGTGGCCCTCGAAGACCTGCGCAATGCCCACAGCCCGATCCTCGTGCTGCATCACGCCGTCGAACTCGCCGGTGTTGCTCAGACCGGTCCGGTGCTGCCACTGCTCACCGAACTTCCGGCCAGCCTGCTGCCAAAGATTGAGAAAGCCGCGAAGGCATTGCTCGCCAGGAACGGCTGAACCGTTCTTGACCTCTTGACGGTCACTTGACCAGCTCTTCTCATCTACCGTGAAACTCACGGCACGATTCTCCGTATCCACACCATGTCCTCACGCCGCCAATTCCTCCAATCCCTCTCCAGCACCGCCCTTCTTGCCGCCACGGGCACTGTGTCCGCGCAAGAAGCCGCCAAACCCGCCCGCAAGCTGCGCAAGGCCATCATGGGCGGCACGCTGGGCATCAAAGGCACGCTGATTGAGAAATACACCGCCGCCAAAACCGCTGGCTATGAAGGTGTGGAACCCGCTGGAGGCATGAATCAGCAGGAAGTGCTCGATGCTTTGGGCAAGTCGGGACTTCAAGCCGCCAGCGTGTGCTGCCACACGCATTGGAAGCAGACGCTCACGCACAACGACGAAAAGATCCGTGAAGAAGGCCTGCAAGGAGTGCTGCAAACCCTGCGCGATGCGAAGGCTTACGGCACGGATTCGATCCTCGTCGTTCCCGGCGTCTGCAATGAAGAGGTGCCGTATGACCTCGCCTGGGAGCGTTCCATCACAGAACTGAAGAAGGCCGTGCCGCTGGCGAAAGAACTAGGCGTCAAGATTTCCATCGAGAACGTGTGGAACAACTTCATCCTCAGCCCGCTCGAAGCTGTGAGCTATCTCGACGCCATTGGTGATCCCATCGTCGGCTGGCATTTCGACATCGGCAACGTGCTGCGCTACGGCTGGCCGGAGCAGTGGATCAAAGTGCTCGGCAAGCGTATCAACCGCATCCACGTCAAAGAGTACAGCACCAAGAAGATGAAGGATGAGGGCGTGTGGAAGGGCTTCGACTGCGATCTCACCGAAGGCGACAACAACTGGCCCGCCATCATGAAAGCCCTCGACGCCGTCGGCTACACCGGCTGGGCGATCAGTGAGCAACGCGGCGGCATCAATCCGAACGGCCTCAAGACGCTCACCGAGCGCATGGACAAAATCTTCGCGATGTAATCAAGCCATTCGGTATTCGTCATTCGGATTTCGTCATTCCCCTCATGCCTTCCGCACTCGCCCTCTTCGCCCATCCTGACGACATCGAGTTCGTCGCCGCCGGAACCCTGCTGCTGCTCAAAGAACGCGGCTGGGACATCCACTACATGAACATGTGCACCGGCAACGGCGGCTCAGTGCAGATGGACGGCCCCACCACCGTGCGCAAACGCCTCGACGAAGGCAAAGAGGCTGCGCGCATCCTCGGCGCCACGTTTTATCCGCCCATCAGTGACGACCTGGAGCTGACCTACGACGTGAAATATCTGCGCCAAGTCGCCGCCGTTGTGCGCATGGCGCATCCCAGCATCGTGCTCACCCATGCGCCTGCCGATTACATGGAGGATCACATGGCGGCGAGTCGTCTCGCCGTGACGGCAGCCTTCGCGCACTGCATCCCGAACTTCCAAACTGACCCGCATCTGCCGTCCTACTCGCATGACGTGACTGTCTATCACGCCATGCCGCACGGTTTGTGCGATCCGCTGCGCCAGAAACTCATGGCCGGAGCGTACGTCGATACGACCAGCGTCCACGCCACCAAGCGCGAATCGCTTGCCGCCCACGAAAGCCAGAAGCACTGGCTCGATGTCAGCCAGGGCATGGATTCCTACCTCATCAGCATGGACGAGGCCTCCCGTGCCGTTGGCCGCCTGTCTGGCCAGTTTGAATTCGCCGAAGGCTGGCGCAGACACCTGCATCTCGGCTTCAGCGCGAAGGAGATCGACCCGCTCAAGGACGCGCTCGGCGATCTCTGCCTGATCAACGAAGAATACGAGAAAGCACGGGCAACCCCGGCTTGAACAGCGTTCGGAAAGCGGCGAATCAGTGCGCCGCATGCCCGCCCCGCTCACCTATCTGCTCATCGACGGCCACAGCCTCATCCACGCCTGGCCCGAACTGTTGCGCGAGCACCGCGTCGCCTCCCGCCGCCATCTGGCACGCACCGAACTGCTCAAACGCCTGCGCAACCTTCAAGACATGAGCGGCATGCAGGTCGTCGTCGTGTTTGACGGTGCCAAACAGGGCACCAACGAGGAGCGCGAACCAGATGGCCTTCAAATCATTTACGCCGACCCTGGCACCACGGCAGACACCATCATCGAGCGTCTTGCCGCCAAATACGCCAAGGAGCGCCCGATGCGAGTCGCTTCAGCCGACGGCATGGTGCGTGAAACGATTCTGTCACTTGGAGCTGAGTGGATCAGTCCTGAAATTCTCCGCAGCCTGTGCGACAGCGCCGAAACCACCATGCGCGCACGCCTTGCCTGATTCCGATTCACGCTCTACCATCCGCCCATGAGACTGATCAAAACCTTCCTCTTCCTGACACTCGGTGCTTCCTCCTCGCTTGCACAAGCACCGGAGACCGCAGCGCCAGCCGCCGATCGCGCGAAGGTGTCCGACGAAGTGAGAAAACTGCTCACCGAAGCCCGTGACATGCGTGTCCAGCATCGCTACTCCGATGCCCTCGCCAAACTCGATGAGGCGGAAAAACTCGCCCCGTCCCTGGCCGACATCTACGCCCTGCGCGGCGACATTTACCTGGCCCCACGACGCCGTGATTTCGATCTCGCGCTGCCGCAGTTTGAAAAAGCGTCGGAACTCGAGCCGCAAAGTCCGCTGCCCAAATTCAACCTTGCCGAGTACTATTTCGTGAAACACGACTTCGACACAGCCTTGAAGTCCTTCTCAAAGCTCACCGTGGACTACCCGAAGCTGCCCATGGTCATCCGCCACCTCGTGCATTACAAACGCATGCTGTGTGAGCTGAAACTCGGCCATCGTCCCGCCGCCGAGCAGATCGTGGCGGACAACTTCACCTTCATGGACGACACGCCCGCCTACTATTTCAGCAAAGCCGCGCTCGCCTTTGATTTGAGCGACACCGCCAAGGCCAACGAATGGGTGCAACGCGGCGTAGCCGTTTTCAAAGGCCCAAACTGCGAACCTTACTACGACGCCTTCAAAGAACTGCGCTGGGTGCCGGACATGGATCTCAGCAAGCCGAAGGACCAGCCCAAGCAACCGTGAACTGGCGCATCGCAGCGGACACCGGCGGCACCTTCACCGACTGTCACGCCCTCGACCCGCAGGGGCGTGAATCACGCTGCAAAATCCTCTCCACCGGACATCTCAGGGCAGTTTTAGAAAGTAAGACGGACACTCTTGTCCGACTCACAGGACTCCCTCCCCTGCCCAGCCGCTTTCTGATCGGTTTCCAGATCAAAGCCGTCGGAGATTCCGTTCATCGAATCATCACGGACGACGATCCGCTCACTCTGGATGCATTAGAACAATCCTGGCAGCCCGGCACGCTCCTCGAACTCACCACCGGCGAGGAAGCTCCCGTCCTTGGCACAAGAATCCTCACGAACACACCACCAGGCCACGATTTCCCGCCTCTGAGCCTGCGCATCGCCACCACGCGTGCCACCAACGCGCTGCTGGAACGCAAAGGCGGCCGCATCGCTCTCTTCATCACTCGTGGCTTCGCCGATTTGCTGCACATCGGCGACCAACGCCGTGGCGATCTGTTCGCTCTCGCACACGAACCGCGCCCCATCTTCCATGAGATCGCCTGCGGAGTGCCGGAGCGCGTCAGCGTCTCCGGTGAAGTGATCGAAGCACTCGATGAAACCACAGTTCGCGCTGCCGCGCTCGATTGCATCGCCCAAGGCATCACCACCGCCGCCATTTCGCTGCTTCACGGCCACGCGCATCCGCAGCACGAGCTTCGTGTCGCCGAAATCCTGCGCGAATGCGGTTTCACCCATCTCACGCTCTCGCACCAGACCGCCGCCTTCGCCAAGTTACTGCCACGCACGCAAAGCACCGTGGCGGATGCGTATTTGCACGCGCCCGTGCAGTCGTTCTTGAACGGCATCCGCCGCGTCTCACCAGACATGCAGGTCATGACGAGCGCGGGTGGCCTCAAGACCGCAGACGACATCCGTCCCAAAGACATGCTCCTCAGCGGCCCTGCCGGCGGTGCCATTGGCGCGTCGAATGCGGCGCGCAGGCTCGGCATCACGAAGATCATCACCTTCGACATGGGTGGCACCAGCACCGATGTGGCGCGCATCGAGACACGGCCCGGCTATCGTTTCAGCCAGGAAGTCGCGGGCATGAAGTTGCTCGCCCCCTGCGTCGCCATCGAAACCGTCGCCGCAGGCGGCGGCTCCATCTGCCGCCTGACTCACCACGGTCTCGCCGTCGGCCCTGAGAGCGCCGGATCGAATCCCGGCCCGGCTTGCTACGGCAAAGGTGGCCCGCTGACCATCACGGATGTTAACTTGCTGCTCGGCCGCTTCGATCCCGCCAAGGCACCGATCCCGCTCGACATCGAAGCTGCAAAATATCGACTGAACGAACTCCACACGCAAACCGACGGTTCCTTGAGCGAAACTGAGCTGCTTCATGCGTTGCTTCGCCTCGCCATCGAGAACATGACCGATGCCATCCGCCGCATCTCCATCGGCGAAGGCTACGATCCTGCCGATCATGCTCTCCTCGCCTTCGGCGGCGCCGGTCCGCAGCATGCGTGCGCAGTCGCTGAGGCGCTCGGCATGCAGACGATTCTTGTGCCTGAACACGCAGGCATCTTGAGTGCGGTCGGTTTGCAGGAAGCGGTGCCGGAGCAAATCATCGAAAAAGAACACCGCATCCCGCTGGCCGAGTACCACCCGGATGAGTTGGATTCATCAGAGAACACCACGCAAATCGCCGAACTCCGACTCAAAGGCCAGGACACGCCACTGCAAGTCGAGTTCAAGAACCCGCACGACCTCCCGCATCTCTATCGCGCTGCCTATGAGCGCCTGTTCGGCTACCCACCGCCCGCGAATCGAGAAATCGAACTCGTCAGCATTCGTCTCATCATCAAGGAGGGGGAGACTCCCGTCCCCCCCATTCTGCGCCACAGCATTCCCCTCGCCCCCACGCCCGCGCTCATTCAAGATGCCTTCTCCACCATCGTGGTCACTCCAGGGTGGAGCGTCGAGCGCGTCGAAGGATTCGGCCATGTCCTGCGCGGCAATCAAATCCCCAAACCCGCCCCAACGCTCGAACGCGATCTCCTGAGGCATCGCTTCCACTCCATCGTCAGCGACATGGGCGCGCTGCTGCGCCGCACCGCCATTTCGACCAACATCCGCGAACGACTCGATTTTTCCTGCGCGTTGCTCGATCCGCAAGGAAGACTGCTTTCCAGCGCCCCGCACATCCCCGTGCATCTCGGCGCGCTCGGCGTGTGCGTTCGCGAAGTCGCCAAAGCTGTCTCAATGCAGCCGGGAGACACCATCATCACGAATCATCCGGCATTTGGCGGATCGCATCTGCCGGATGTCACTCTCATCACGCCGGTGTTCGATTCAAACAACCAGCTCATCGGTTACATCGCCAATCGGGCGCATCACGCCGAGATCGGCGGCATCACACCCGGCTCGATGCCGGCGAACGCGACTCGATTGATTCAAGAAGGCGTCGTCATCGCACCACGACATCTGATTCGCGGAGGCAAATCCTGTTTCGATGAGATCAGCGCCCTGCTGACCTCAGCACTGCATCCCACACGCAATCTGGCGGACAACCTCGCCGACCTGCATGCCCAGCTCGCGGCCAATCTGCATGGCGTGGAGCGTTTGAAGGCGCTGGCCGACGATTCGCTGGCCGAAGCGATGCAAGGCATCCTCGACCACTCCGCAGCCGTCATGCGCGGCCAGATCAAGCGCCTGCTTGATTCGATCTCCGCCGTCGAAAAACTCGACGATGGGGCCCAGATCGCTGTTTCAATGCGCAAGGCCGATGGGAAGCTCATTCTCGACTTCACCGGCACCTCCGACGTGCATCCGCGCAATCTCAATGCCACCACCGCCGTCGTGCGCAGCGCGGTGCTGTATGTGATGCGGTTGATGTTACAAGAGGATCTGCCGCTCAACGAAGGCCTGCTCGATCCTGTCGAGATCATCACGCCGACTTCTTTGCTCAATCCCACCTTCACCGGCGATGCCACCCAAGATCCAGCGGTGGTCGGCGGCAATGTCGAGGTCAGCCAGCGACTCGTGGACACACTCATCAAGGCGCTCGACCTCCAGTCATGCAGCCAGGGCACGATGAACAATTTTCTCTTCGGCGGCGGCCAGTTTGGCTACTACGAGACGATTGCCGGTGGTTCCGGCGCTGGTGATGGCTACGACGGCTCACACGCTCTGCACACGCACATGACGAACACGGGGATCACCGATCCTGAGATCATCGAGCAGCGCTATCCGGTGCGTTTGCGCCAGTTTGCGATTCGTCGCGGCTCCGGCGGTGCCGGTCAGTGGCGCGGTGGCGATGGTGTGATCCGCGAATTTGAATTCGAGAAGCCGCTTACGGTCAGTTTGCTCACCCAGCATCGCGTGGAGGCTCCGTTTGGCCTGCATGGCGGTTCTGCGGGGCGAACCGGCCGCCAAACGCTGCTCAGGCAGGGAACCCGCACCCTCCTCGACGGCTGCACGACGTTTGAAGCGCAGGCGGGAGACCATGTGATCATCGAAACGCCCGGCGGCGGCGGTTGGGGGATCGCTACGGCTTCTTCGCTGTGACCGTGAGCCATGGATGCGTGTCAGACGTGATGAGTAAATCGCCACGCGGCTCGGTGAAAGGAATCGCATAACTCGCCAGCACGGTCTGCACCGCATCCGGTGCGCTGGTGACGATCTCAACGGCAAACGGAGCCTGGCTGGCGGCAGCTTCTGGCGCAGCCTTGAGCGTGAGCTTCACCTCCCCGCCTTTCGCCGGAACATCGACGAGATCGGCGGTGACCCCAACGGGCAGTTGAGCCGCACGCGCCTGAATTTTTCCGGCGAATGTGCCGCCCGCCTTCACGTTGAGTTTCACCTCAACCGTTTTGCCGGCCTCCAGCATGTATGCATGCGTGTCGAGCGTGCCTGTGAGCGTTGGCACAAAAGGCTTCACCGTAAGTTCGTAGCCGTGATCCACGCTGCCTTGGTGAAAACGGTCAGCGACCACCAGTTTGAACTCGCCATCCTTCGGAGCCTTCCAGCGCAAGGCAGGATCGAGATTCTCACCATCATCGGCCTGCTGGAGAGATTTACCCTCCGCGTCCTCGATGCGCAGTGTCGCATCCAGCGGGCTGCGAATTGCCTGGGCGCGCACGTTGATCTGCAAATCATCACCTTTCTTCGCGGTTAAGGTGAAAACATCCTCCTCACGGGCCTTGGCGATGCAACCAGTGATGGTGGCTGGAATCGTGAGCGTCTTCGGTTCATTCACCAGCGGCGCCTTCTTTGGCTCATCGGTGACAGTGAGACGATAAACATGATTCGCGCTGCCTTTGAGCGCCACATCAGCCGCAGGCGGGTGGGCAAAGGCGAAGACCTGCACAAACAGGACTCCATCAGTCGCAGGTGTGTGCTCGATACGCGGATCGAGATTATGTGTGTCATGCCCGCCGGCGATTTCGACCCCACGTTCGTTCAGCAGTCGCAAAGCAGGGTCCATGGGCGAGCCCAAGGCATAGCCATGCAACTCCAGCCGGATGGCTTTCCCCTTCTGCACACGAAGCGCGTGCGTATCGACATCACCGGCTTTCTGCAGCACGCCGTTGATCATCACATTCATCTTGGCGTCGTCCGTTTTGAGGTCGGCGAGGGCGTCATTGGGCTCTTTTTCCAGCAACTCCTCGAACTTGCCGACTTCGATGATGCGTGGCGGCGTGGCACCAGCGTCCGTGTGAAGACGAATGAGACATGGCCCTGGCACGGCGTCCTTGGCGATGCTGATGAAAAACTTCTTCGGCTCATCACCGGCAAGCACCACAACCTTGGGATCACTCGACCAAGCCTGGGGCGAGTTTTTTTCCAAACCGGCGCCGGCCACCTTTACCTCGACACGCGCACCGATCTGGCCGCCGGCTGGAAAGATGTTCTCAAAGCCAGGAGGAGCCGCCAGCGAAGGAATGACGAAGGACGAATGCAGAATGACGAATGCCAGAATTCGGACGCCATTCGTCATTCGGCATTTTGCATTCGTCATTTCACCACGCATCACGCAAACAGCTCGCGGATCTGCCTGCCGCCATTGATGAGCTGCACGGGCCTTCCGGTGTTGGTGTGAAGAACTTGATGCGGATCAATGCCGAGCTTCGAGTAAAGTGTGACGGCGAAATCCTCCGGCGAGTAGATGTTGTCGCTGGCGTAGTAGCCCTTGGGATCGGTGGCACCAATGATGCCGCCGCGTGGGACTCCCGCGCCTGCGAAGAGGATGTTCATCGCGCCAGGCCAGTGGTCGCGACCGTTGTCCTTGTTGATCTTCGGTGTGCGGCCAAATTCTCCGAGAGCAACGACCAGCGTGCTTTCCAGCAGGCCACGGCGGTCGAGGTCTGTGATCAAGGCGGACATGCCTTGGTCAAATTTCTGCATGAACTCACCTTTGCAGGTCTTGAACAGGTCGCGGTGATGATCCCATCCGCCGTAGTTCACGGTGACAAACGGCACGCCCACCTCCACGAGGCGGCGTGCAAGCAGCATGCGCTGGCCCAAATCATTGCGGCCATAAAGATCACGCGTCTTGTCGTCTTCGCGTGAGATGTCAAAAGCCTCCTGCGCAGGCTTCGACGCGATCAAATCGACTGCCTGGCCGTAGAACGTGTCGAAACTCACGGCCGGATCTTCCGCCACGGCGTCGTTCAGACGCTTCATGCGGTCCAGTGAGTGACGCAGTTCACGACGGGCCAGTCCACGTGCATCAGAAATGTCCGTCGGCAGCACCACATCGCGCACCTTGAATCCCTTCGAGTTCGGATCACCTCCGGCGACGAACGGCGCATGCTCCGCGCCAAGGAAATTCGGGCCACCGCTGCGGGTGATGCTCGGCAGCGTCATGTACGCGGGCAGACCATTCTGCACACCGCGCTTGTAGCTCACCACGCTGCCAAAGGACGGATGGAAGGTCACAAAGGCTCCACAGCCGACTGGCACTGGAGTCGGTGCACCGGTCATCATGTAATGATTCCCGCCGCCGTGATTCGGATCCTTGTGCGTCACGCTGCGCAGCACGGTGAACTTGTCCGCCGCCTTCGCGAGATTCGGCACACACTCGGAGAAATGCACACCCGGCACGCTGGTGGGTATCGGTTTGAACTGACCGCGAATGTCGCTCGGCGCGTCCGGCTTCGGGTCAAACATCTCGTAGTGCGAAGGCCCGCCGTCCATCCACACCAGGATGCAGTTCACTGGCCGCGCAATCGACGGCTGCGGAGCCTGCGCCGCCATCGCCCGGGCGCGCAGCAAATCTGTAAAGCCCAAGCCACCGCCTGCGGCAGTGAGACCTAGCTTTAGAAAATCGCGTCGCATGTGGCCGGCGCAGTTATGGGTGAGGCGAGACATTCGTGGGGGAAAAGACCTGTAAATTACGGGCGTGAGCATGGGTTCTTGCGAGGCGCTGGAAGAATGCTCTCTCAATGATTGAACACGAATTCCGCCGAGTTCAGGAGATTTCATGTAGTGGCCTCAACGCTGCAACGAAAGTCCCGAAATTATCGCAGAGCAGATGCATCGCCTCCAAATCGTCTGGGGATTCAGCCAGTTCGTGGTCTTGCCAGTAAAGCTTGCCGTAGTTTTCTCCCGATACACATAGAGCTAGAGCGTCTCCACACAGCGACCTTCCAATGTCCAACAGACCTTTGGGTAAATCTGTTCCATGGATATTCATATTCCGCAGCTCGAAGGGTTTTTCTCCTCCGAGTGGAAACAATCGTTGAATAACAAAAGACGGCTCTGGTGGGTTATCAAAGACCTCATGGTCGGGACAGCCACCGTTCACATGAAGCATGAATTTTTTGTAGGAATCGGGAAATGCACAGCCGAGTTCGTCTTCGAGCAATTTGAGTTCTTTGGCATTCAAAGCAGGGCCTGAGTGTGTGAAGCCATACGCAAGGTTCATGAAAAAACACCTCAATGATTGAACACGAACTCCGCCGAGTTCAGCAGACTCCACAGCACGTCTTCGATGGCGGCCTGACGATTCGCGACACCAACGTCGATGGCCTTGCCTGCGATGGCTGATTCTTCCGCCGTGGGCAGACGAGCAAAGGAAGCGAGATACAACTCCTCGACAATCTGCTGCGGTGTCAGTGTGCTCTTGGAGAGACGCGTCACGCGGCCCTTGCTGCTGACGAGCATGTCCTGCAGCTTGTTGGAATTCATGAGGTGCAGGGCCTGAACGACGCTCGGTTTCGCATCGCGTTCGCATGGGCACTCCGAACTGGCGTTGGGACGGCCAAAGGCGTCCATGAACTGGCTTTCCAGCTTGTGATTCCAGGTCTGCTTCGCCAGCGCGTCGGGTGGCAGGCCGGAGAAGGTTTCCCTGACCTCGGTGACGGCACAGACGGCATCGAGCAGTGTTTCGGCGGGCAGGCGGCGGCGGTAGCTGCGGCTATAGTTTTTCAAATCGGCCACGTTCGTCTCGTTTGGCAGGCTGCTGAGACGATAGGTCTGCGACAGCATGATGGTGCGCATGAGGTGTTTCAAATTGTAGCCGTGCTTCACAAAATCCTGTGCCAACCATTCGAGCAGTGGACCGTTGGAGGGCGGATTCGAGGCGCGGAAGTCATCCACGGGATCGACGATGCCACGGCCCATGAAGCTGGACCAAGTGCGGTTCACCACGGCCCGCGCGAAGTAGGGGTTCTTGGGGTTCGTCATCCAATCGGACAGCACGGCGCGCGGGTCCTGCGTTTCGGCGATGGGGATTTCCTTGTCGGCAGGCGGCCGTGGTTTCAGCGAGGCCTTGGTGACGGGATGCTCAATGCTGGCATTGCCGGGAGCGAACCACATCTGCTCGGGCTCGCCGCTGATCGGCGCGGAGATGCCCTGGCCCTTGCGCTTCATCTGCGTGAAGAACGCGGCCATCTGGTAGTAGTCGGTCTGGTCCCACTTCTCGGTCGGGTGATGGTGGCACTTCGCGCACTCCAGGCGCACGCCGAGGAATATCTGGCCGATGAAGGTGGCGGCGTCGATGGGGTCGCGTTTGTCACGCCAGATGGCCACGGGACCGTTCTTGTGCGTGTTGCCCTCGGCGGTGAGGAGTTCGCGTGTGAAGCGGTCCCAGGGCTTGTTCTCGCGGAAGCTTTGCCTGATCCACTGATCCAGCAGATAGACCGGTTTCACGCCGACACGCGACGGATTCGGGCGAATGAGATCGCCCCACTTGATGGCCCAGTGATCGGCCCACTCGGGGCGTTCGAGCAGTTGGGCGACCCACTGCTCATACTTCGACGGATTCTTGTCGGCGAGGAAGGCGCGTGCTTCTTCGACGGTCGGCAGCATGCCGATGGCATCCAGCGTGCTGCGGCGCAGGAATTCCGCATCGCTGCACGTCTCGCTGGGCAGATGGCCGAGCTTTTGCAGGCGGGCATAGACGAGCTTGTCGATTTCGTTGCGCACGGTCAGCGTCGCATAGCGCTCTGGCGGGAACAGTTTTTCGGCAGGCACCGCCACGCGGGAGATCGCCACCTGGCCCATGTAACGCGCCACGATGACGGTCTCGCCGCTTTCCGTGCTCGTCTTGAGCTTTCCGGTTTCATCGACCGCTGCGATGGCTTTCTCGGACGAGATGTAATCCGTCAGCGCCGTCACATCGCGGGTGGAGCCGTCGCTGTACTTCGCCAGCACCTTCAAGACCTGCTCCTCGTTCTTGCGATAGGTCTTCTCGCCCGGCGTGACCTCGATGCCCGCCAGCGCAGGCTGGTTCGGCGTTTCATACGGCATGCCTTGCCGAATCCACTCCGCGACGGTTTTCGCCGACTCGGAATCCGGCTCAAAGCGCTGCCCACCCTCGTGCTGCACGCGCACCGTGGCTTTTTGCAGGATGAGACTGTCCTCAGGCAACGCGGGGAAGACACGGCGGCCGCGCGAATCGTTCACGAACTCCATGTAATCGGTCTTCGGGTCGAAGGCGAAGATCGACAGGCGAAAGCCTGCCTGTCCGCTCGCTTTCGCATGGCAGGAGCCGAGGTTGCAACCGGCCTTGGTGAGGATGGGCAGGATGTCCTTGGTGTAGGAGAGCGTGGGGGGCTTGGCGGCCGGAGGCGCGGTGGTGGCGGCGAGCTTCGACAGCGCCGCTTTCTCATCCAGCTTGATGACTTCGCCGCTGTGCATGGCGGCATAGATGTTTTTGCCGTCGGCAGTCATCACGGCGGTGTTGGGCACACCTTCGAAGCTGATCAGCTTTTTCTGTTTGCCAGAGGTGAAGGCCAGACGCACACCGTCATGGGTCTTCAACTCGGTCACGCCATGCACGCCGCCGCTTTCGGTGAGGTAGGTGAGGCTGGTGGCGTCCGGCGACCACATGAGCGCGTTCACGCCCGCTGATTTGTCACCCAGCAGCATCAGCATCTCCTTGCTGGCGATGTCCCAGACCTTGAGATCCTTGTCCGCGCTGCCGGTGGCGAGCCACTTGCCGTCGTTATTGAAGCCGAGCGCGGTGATGTGGCCGACATGGCCCTCGATCTTGGCGATCTCCTTGAACGTGGCCGCGTCCCACACCTTGGCGAGGTTGTCCGCGCCGCCGGTGGCGATCTGTTTGCCATCACGGCTGACGACAAGGCTCAAAATGTTGTCCACATGTGCGTCGATGCTCTGCGCGGGCTTCGCCTCGCCGAGTTTCCAGCGATGCAGCACGCCCTTCACACTGGTCGCACCATCCGCGAGCACCAGCGTGGCATTGTCAGGCAGGAAAGTCATGCCAGTGACGCGCCCTTCGAGCGGCGCGGTCAGCGTGTGCGTGACTTTCCAATCTGCCGGATTCCAAACGAGCACGCTGCGGTATCCACCCGCCGCCAGACGCGTGGCATCGCTGTTCCAGGCCAGCGATTGAATCACATCCTTGTGCCCTTCGAGCGTGGCGATAATGGGGGTGTCTTTGGCGGTCAAATCCCGTACCACAACGCGATTGCCAATGCCTGTTGCCAGCCACTTGCCATCCTTGCTCAAAGAGATCGCTGCCGAAGGCGCATGACCGGTGGGCAATGCGACCAGCTTGTCCGCCGGTGTCAGTTCACCGAATTTCTTCAGCGCCGTATCATCCCAGGCCGCGCCCGCGTTCACCCAGGCCTTCAGCAGGTTGATCTGCTTCTCCGGCATCTGCTTCTTCGGCGGCATGTGCGCATCCCCCGGATCGCTAAGCGCCGTGATCAGCGCACTGTGCGCAGCATCGCCCGCTTTGAGCGCGGAACCGTTTTCGCCGCCTTTCAGAGCCAGATCACGCGTTTCGAGCGACAGGCCGCCTTTCTGCTTCTCCGCATTGTGACAGCCCATGCACTGCGTCTTCAGCAATCCCATCGCTTGAGCAGGACTCACCTTCAATTCCTCCGCAGCGAGCGAGGAGCTGAGTAAAACAAACAAGAGGACATTTTGGCGGGCAATCATGAGCGTCGCAGACTACGGACGCTCACAAGAAGGTCTTGCCTGACACCTCGATTTGCCCCCCCTGCCCTGCTACTGCCGTGCTTTGCGCCGCTCATTCCACCAACCCAAAGCCAGCGAAGCAGCAAACAGCGCCACGAAGATCAAGAACACCACCCAAAGCGGCTGCGTCATGCCGATGAGTTGTTGCAGCGCTTGTTTGGGCAAGGGAACGGCATGAATCAGCATCAGGTGAACCACATAGAGCAGCAGCGATTCACGTCCGGCGAGTCGCAGCCAGCCGGTGGCGGCGCTGATTCGATCCGCCACACAGGCCACGAACACAGCGGCCATCATCACCCAGCCGAGACGCTCCAGGAAAAACTCCGGCGCACCGCCTGGCCAGGGCGAATACGGCTGCACGAAGGCCAGCAACGCACCCAGAACGAAGGTGAGCGCCGCGTTGCGGTTTTGAGCGCCGTTCCAGAGGCTCCGCGTCAAAAATCCCGCCAGTCCGAAGCCCACCCAGGGGAAGAGCGCGAACAGCGAACCCTGATTGCGATTGAAATACTGATCAATGAACAGCACGCCTGTGTGCCAGCTTTCGGCGGACGTTTGCAGACCAACAAAGAAGACGAGCAACACTGCCGCCACCGCATTCCGCCAGCGGCCGAAGCGCTCCGCAAACAGCATCAGCATGCCGCTGATGGCGAGGCAGTGCAGCACATCGACTTTGCAGGCATCACGCCATGATTCGGCCATGAGCAGAGTGTGCCACGGCACATGCATCGCATAACCGATGAGCAGCACTAGCAGCAGGCGTTTGAACGCAGGCCACGCAGGCTTTGATTTTCCAATTGTCACATGGGCGCGCACGAATCCTGCGATCCAGAAGAACGCGGGCGCAATCAGGCCGTGGTAGTAGTCCATCTCGTGAAACCACGCCGTTTTTTGCAGCGTCACATCGAGAAACGTGTGCGCTGAGTGCGTCCAGACCATGCCCAAAACCGCGAGGCCACGGAACAGATCGAGCCAGGCGAGGCGTTGAGGTGCGGTGGGCATGCGCGCGAGATTAACAATATTGGGCGCAATCACAAGATGACTCTCACGTCGTCGTTTGGTATGAACTCATTCGCCAACCATGAAGCCAACCGCCCTCCTGTTTCTCGTCCTCCTCACCAACAGCTTGAATGCTGCCGAAGTTTTCGAAGCCTCACTTGGTCGCGAGAAAGAGCTTCCAGGCGGCAAGGAGGCTGATGGTATTCTGGGCGACTTCGTTTTGCGCAGCGACAAGGTGGAGGCTGTCATCTCACATAACGCGCCGAACCGCCGCGCGAACATGAGCACGTTTTACGGCGAGGACGGCGTCACTCCTGGTTGTCTTTATGATTTGTCACTGCGTGGCGCAGCGAATGACCAGCTCGTCATTTACGCCCCGTGTGGCCACGGTCCGGTGAGCTATGTGAAGATCGCCAATGTCAAAGAGGACGGCAGCGCCGCCGTGGAATCCGTCACCACCGCCGCGAAGAACGGCGGCGTCTTCAAGCGGCACGAATATCGCGTCAAAGACGGTGTACAAGGCATCTTCATCACCACCGTGCTGCGCAACGAGACCGACAAACCGCAGAAGGTGAATACCAAGGCCGACTTCACGCGCTTCGACTCCACCGGCATGAGCAGTGACGGCATTTTCTGGACGGATGCGATCAATCCCGCGCACAAATGCGGCTACGCGGTCGGCACGCTGAATGTCACCGGCATCGAGAAGCGCGACGACACCATCGAGCTCGCTCCGAAACAGGAAGTCGTCATCTCGCGCTTCTTCGCCGTTGGCACGTCGCCCGCGCAGGCGGTGGGCGAAGTTCGTGCGGTCAAAGGTGTCAAACTTGGCAATGTGAGCGGGCAGATCGTCGATACGAATGGCAAAGGCGTCTCCACAGCCACGATTCTCGTGCCCGATGGCACGAAGACGATCTCTGGTTACGCCGACACCGAGGGCAAATTCAGTCTCAAGCTGCCGCAGGTTCAGACGGAGATCGTCATTGAAGATCTGGGGCGTCCGCAGGCCAAGATTTCTGTTCTTGTGGCTGAAGGCGCTACCACCGTGCCGAAAGTGTCGCTTATCTCCGCTGCACGCATCCGTTTCGACATCACCGACGAGTCTGGCAAACCCATCCCGTGCAAGGCTCACTTCGCGCCGCTCGATGAAAACGCCCCGAAACTCAATCTCGGTCCGAAACACCGCGCGCATGGCTGCGTGGATCAATACCACAGCGAGAACGGTCACTTCACGCAGCAGCTCCCGCCGGGCAAATACCGCGTCGTGGTCGTACGGGGGCCGGAATACTCACATCTCGAAAAAGAGGTGATCGTGGAACCGGCGAAGGAGTTCGTCTTTAAAGGCACGCTGAAGCGTCTCGTGGACACGAGGGGCTGGATCAGCGCCGACTTCCACAATCACAGCACCCCCAGTGGCGACAACGTGTGCGACACGGACGGACGCGTGATCAACATCGCCGTCGAGCATCTTGAATTCGCGCCGACCACGGAGCACAACCGCCTTTATGACTGGGAACCGACGATCAAGGCACTGGGACTCGAACCCTTCATCAAAACGGTCAAAGGCATGGAACTCACCGGTAGCCGCCAGCACTTCAATGCGTTCCCGTTTGAGCCTGATCCACTCAAACAGGATGGTGGCGCTCCCGTTTGGAATGATGATCCACGCATCACGGCGTTGACGCTGCGCCGCTGGCAAGGCGAGCGTGCGGACCGTTGGATTCAGTTCAACCACCCCGATTTGAGCAACATGTTCATCGACCGTGACAGCGATGGCATCGCCGATGGCGGTTTCGTCGGAGTCGGCGGCATGATCGACGGCTCCGAGAGCGAAAACGGTGTCGGCACCGACATCCTCGCTGATTCGCCTTTCCGCCTGAGCCGTCCGGCAGGAGCAGTTGCGATGAAAGTCTCCTCTGTACGCGAATTCATCTGGCGGCAGCTTTTGAATCAAGGTCTGCGCGTCACCGCCGTCGGTGTGGCGGATGCGCATTCGGTTTATGGCAACGGTGTTGGCTGCTGGCGCTGCTACCTGCCTTCAAGCACGGATGAACCCTCCAAGATCGACTGGGCAGAACTCGCCCCGCATGCCAAGGCGGGCCACATTGTGCTCAGCACCGGTCCTTTCCTCGAAGTGACGACACAGAACGGCAAGATCGCTGGTGATGACGACCGCTGCACCGGCGGCATCGACCTCAACGTCCGCGTGCAATGCACCGACTGGATGGACATCGACCGTGTGCAGGTGCTGGTGAACTCCAAGCCCGATCCCACGCTGAATTTCACCCGCGCGTCTCATCCGCAGATGTTCAAGGACGGCGTGGTGAAGTTTGCCGAGAAGATTCACATCCCGCTGCAAAGCGACGCGCATCTCATCGTCGTCGCCATCGACGAGGATGGCAATGAGGCCATCGGTTTCGGCACCAGCGACTACGCCAAGATGCGTCCCTGCGCCTACAACAACCCGATCTACGTCGATGCCGACGGCAACGGTTTCAAACCGAACTACGACACGCTCGGCTTTGACATCCCCGCCGGACGCCAGACGGCGGACAAAGCGCGTGCACAACTCGTGAAGGCAGGTTTGATGCAGGAAGAACCGAAGCCTGTTGCTCCTGCAACTCCCGTTGTTCCGAAGCCTTGATTCACCCATGTCCGCCTCTCACGATCTCCTTGAACGCGCCAAAGCCGTTGCTGAAAAAGCGTATGCGCCGTATTCGCAGTTTCAGGTCGGCTGTGCGCTGCTGACAACGAAGGGGAACATCTTCACCGGCTGCAATGTGGAGAATGCCAGCTATGGACTGACGATCTGTGCGGAGCGGAACACGATTTTTCATGCCGTGGCCGAGGAAGGGCCGGGGATGAGGATTGCATCGCTGGCGGTCATCGCCCTCGGCCAGGAATTTCCGCCGTGCGGTGCGTGCCGGCAGGTGATCGCGGAGTTTGCCGCCCCGGAAACGACGATTTGGTTCCTGCGCGATGGAAAACCGCTGGCGATGACGATGGCGGAGTTGCTGCCAGCGGGGTTCAGGATATGAGTCCGTCCGCATGACTCTCCCCCCTTCCGTTTCGCTCATTGAAGAACCCGCCGGTTACCCGATCCTCGTCGTCGAACATCCTGCCGCCACAGGTCGCATCGCCTTGAATGGTGCGCATGTGACGGATTGGATTCCCGAAGGGCATGATCCCGTGCTTTACATGAGCGCTGAGGCGCTGCTGGAACCCGGCAAGCCGATTCGCGGTGGTATTCCGGTCTGCTGGCCTTGGTTTGGCCCGCACCCGACGGATGCAACCAAACCGGCGCATGGCTTTGTGCGCACCCTGATGTGGGAGGTCGATGTGGCGCGTGAGACAGCCACGGAAGTGGAGCTTGTGCTCAAGCTGCAAGATTCCGCCGCCACGAAGGCGCTCTGGCCGCATGCGTTCTCCGCACGGCTGCATGTTCACATGGGCGCCTCACTTCAAGTCACGCTGCAAGTGACGAACACCGGCAGCACCGCCTGGGACATGACCGGAGCACTGCACACTTACCTCAATGTCGAGGACGTGCGCAAAATCAGCATTCACGGTCTGCATGGCACTCAGTATGTGGAAGGCCGTCTCTCTCCCGATAAACGCCCGCAGCACAGCACGATCATCATCGACCAGGAGGTGGATCGTCTTTATGCCTCCGATGCCACGGTCATCGTGCATGATCCGGTCTGGGGCCGCGAACTCGTCATCGAAAAAGCCGGCAGCCTCGCCACTGTGGTGTGGAACCCCTGGATCGAGAAGTCGAAGCGCCTCACTGATCTGCCCGACGAGGCGTATCCTGAATTTCTCTGCATCGAGGCCGCCAACGCCGGCGAGGATGTGGTCAGCGTGAAGCCGGGACACGAGCATCTGCTGATGCAGCGCATCGACGTGCGGAAACTTCATGCTTGAAGATGAGAGACTGGCGGTGCCGACCGCCACAAAGCGGCGGTGACACGCAGGTTTCTTGACCTTGCCCCATGCCTCGCCATCTCTTGCAAGCGTGTCGGACGGCCCACCATTGATCGACCGAGTTCGTTTGCGCTCCAACCAGTGGCGCAAACTGAGGTCGATTGTGCTCAATCTGGCCACGACGGATAGCTTTTACGGCAAAAAAATCCGCGAGTGGGAGCTGAAAGTGAGCCGCATGACCCGCATCGAGGATTTCATCGCGCAGGTGCCTTTCACGACAAAGGCGGACATTCAGGCGGATCGTCTCGCAAATCCCCCCTTTGGCACGAATCTGACGCGAGCAATCCATCAATACACGCGTTTCTGCCAGACCAGCGGCACCAGCACGGGCGAGCCGATGGCCTGGGTGGACACGCCGGAAAGCTGGGAAGCGATGCTGAAATGCTGGCAGCGTGTGTTCGAGGCCGCCGGACTGGTGAAAGGACGCGACCGCATTTTCTTCGCGTTCTCGTTCGGACCGTTTCTCGGTTTCTGGACGGCGTATGAAGCGGCGGCGAAGGATTTTCTCGTCATTCCGGCGGGCGGGTTGTCCAGTCAGGCAAGATTGGAGACAATGGCACGCTATGGCGCGACAGTGCTGTGCTGCACCCCGACGTATGCGCTGCGTCTTGGGGAAATGATCGGCGAACCCTCGGGTGTGGAGCGCATGAGCCTGCGCATCAACAAGATCATCGTGGCCGGAGAGACTGGCGGCAGCGTACCCGAGGTGCGGCAGCGGCTGGAAAAGCTCTGGGACGCGCGTGTGTTTGATCATCACGGCATGACCGAGGTCGGCCCGGTGAGCTATGAGGCCGAGGACATGCCGCGGCAGCTCATCGTGATAGAGGAGGCTTACCTGTCAGAGATCGTTGATCCGATCACAGGCAAGGAAGTGGAGGATGGCGAGTGCGGGGAATTGATTCTTTCCACGCTGGACCGCACGGCCTGCCCGCTGCTGCGCTACCGCACCGGCGATTGGGTGAAGAAGAAAACTCACCGAGGCCGGTTGATTCTCGACGGCGGCATCCTGAGCCGTGTGGATGACATGGTCGTGGTGCGCGGTGTGAACATCTACCCCAGCGCCATCGAGGCCGTGGTGCGGCAGTTTCCCGAAGTGATCGAGTTCATGGTGGAGCAGCGCAAGGTGGAGGCGATGGATGAGATCGAACTGCTCGTCGAAGTGGACGGCAATGTCGCCAAGCCGATGCTCAAACGCATCGAAGCAAAACTGCGCGACACGTTTTCTCTACGCATTCCTGTGCAACTCGCCGAGCCGAACAGTCTCCCACGCCACGAATTCAAGGCGAGGCGCTGGCGGCTCGTCGAAGCAGCCTGAACCCACCTCATGCCACTCATCCAACTCACCAACGTTTCCAAATCCTACACCGATCCCGGCAGTGGAGCGCGTGTGCCGGTGCTGCGCGGCATCACACTCGGCATATCAGCGGGTGAATCGCTCGCCATTGTCGGCCCCTCTGGCTGTGGCAAAAGCACGCTGCTGAACATCCTTGGCACACTCGACACACCGGACGAGGGGGAGATCACCTTCGATGGTGAATCGTTGGGCCAAAGCACGGCGAAGCAACTGGCGGCCGTACGCAGCCAGAAAATCGGCTTCATCTTCCAGCTTCATCATCTCATGCCGCAGTGCTCGGTGGTGGAAAACGTGCTGCTGCCAACGCTGGCGCTGAAGTCACCGCCAGCGGATGCCTTGCAGCGTGCGGAAGCACTGCTCGAACAGGTCGGGCTCAAAGATCGCATGAATTGGAAACCGGCGCAGTTGTCCGGCGGCGAACGCCAGCGCGTGGCATTCGTTCGCGCTTTGATCAACCAGCCAAGCATCATCCTTGCCGATGAGCCCACCGGTGCCCTCGACGAGGCCAATGCTGCCGCTTTGACCGACCTGCTGCTGAAGTTGCAGAAAAGCAGCGGCGTCACGCTCGTGATGGTCACACATCACCGGGCACAGGCGGAGCGCATGGAGCGGGTGATGACGATTCACGAAGGTGCCCTGTCATGAAGCTGAAGGATTACGTGCTGCAGTCGGCACGCCACTACTGGCGTGGCCATCTGGGCCTGTTGTTCGGCACATTTCTGGCCGCCACGATTCTGACCGGCTCGCTGCTGGTCGGTGATTCGGTACGCGCGAGCCTGCGCCGCGTGGCAGCGTTGCGGCTGGGACAAATTGAAGGCGGTGTGCTTGGAGGTGACCGCTGGTTCACGGAGAGTCTGGCCCGCAAAACGAAAACCGTGCCCATGATCATCGCCACCGGCTCAGCCAGCGCCACAAACGGCAAGGTGCGTGTGAACGGCGCGCAGGTGCTCGGTGTGGACGAGGGCTTCTGGAAGCTCAGCACGAGCGGCACAGTCATCGCCTTCGACAAAACAAGCGTGGCCGTCAACGAAGCTCTGGCACGCAAGCTCGGTGTGAAGGTGGGCGACACCGTGCTCGTGCGCTTGGAGCGTCCCAGCGCCATTTCCCGTGATGCACCGCTCTCCGGCAGCACGAACGAGGATGTCTCGCTGCGGCGCACGGTGGCGGCCATTGTGAGAGCCGAAGATTTCGGAGCGTTTCAGCTCACGGCCTCGCAGATTCCACCGGACTCGGTGTTTGTGAATCTGGCGGACCTGCAAAACCAACTGGAGATGGACGGACGCGTGAACGCCCTGCTCAGCCCGCAGTTCACCGCACTGCGCGCGCAGTTTGAGGAGCAGCGCACGCTCGCAGACTTCGCCCTTCAGCTCAAACGCGTGGCCGGTGAGACGAAAGAGTGGGAAATCAGCACCAGCCGCGTGTTTCTGGACCGCAGCGTGGCGGACAAGCTGTTTGAGTTCAAGGGCACGCGGGGAGTTCTGACCTACCTCGTCAACGGCATCACCTCGGCCAAAGGCGGCACACCCTATTCGATGATCACGGGTGTCGGACGCGGCAAGGATGATGAGATCACCATCACCCAATGGCTCGCGGACGATCAGAAACTCGCGGTGGGCGATGAACTGGAAGTAAAATACTTCGTGGTCGGTCTGGGGCGCGAATTGAAACAGCAGTCGGCGAAATTCAGGGTGGCAGGCATACTGCCGATGGATCATCCGCTGGTCACAAAGGCATGGACGCCCGACTTTCCCGGCGTTTCCGACGTGGACAACTGCCGCGACTGGGAACCAGGCATCCCGATGGACATGAAGGCCATCCGCGACAAGGACGAGGACTACTGGGACGAATTCAAAGGTACACCCAAGGGGTTCATCACGCTCGCGGCCGCTCAGAAGCTCTGGGCAAACCGTTTCGGCAATCTCACCGCCATCCGCATGCCTGATGAGGGCCAGACCGCGGAGGCCAAGGCCAATGTGCTCGCCTTGCGGCTGAACTTGTCCGACATCGGCCTCACACCACGAAACTTCAAGGGCGAGGCCGGTGCCGCAGCTCAAGGCAGCGTGGATTTCGGCGGGCTGTTCATCGGCCTGAGTTTGTTTTTGATCGTGGCGGCGCTCGTGTTCGCCGCGCTGCTGTTTTTGTTCACGCTGGAGCGGCGAGCCTCACAGATCGGCCTGCTGATGGCCGTGGGCTGGACGCGCGGCATGGTGCGGCGCGTGTGGTTGATGGAGGCGGGCGTGATCGGCATCGCGGGTGTTCTGCTCGGCGTGATTGGCGGCATGGGCTACACGCAGTCGGCATTGCACGGCCTCTCAGCCGTGTGGTCTGGCGCCACCCAGGGTTTGCCGTTGGTGTTCAGCGCTTCGTTCGGGACGATTTTCAACGCGGCATTGGGAACACTCGTGGTGGTGGTGCTCACCTTGTGGTGGGCCAGCCGGAAGCTCTTCAAGGTTAAGACGCGCGACCTGCTGGCGGGATCGTGGAGCGAGGACTCATCCCCTGCCCTCAAGAAACCGAAGACGAAGAGCGGGCTGATCCTGACAGGCATCGCGCTACTAATGATGACCGCGGCCTTTTTCATGAAGAACCCGGAAGCGGTGGCCGGCATGTTTTTTGGCTCCGGCATGCTGCTCATGATTGCAGGTTTGATTTATCTGCGCAGCTGGATGCGGCGTGACAGCGGTGTGCTCGCACGCTCGCTCTGGCAGATCGGCTCGCGCAACATCTCGCGCCGTCCTTCCCGCAGCCTCGCGGTGATCGGCATGATGGCAGGCGGCATCTTCCTCGTGGTGGCCGTGAACGCCTTCCGCATGAGCGCGGGCGATGAAACACTGCGCAGCTCCGGCACGGGCGGCTTTGCGCTCATCGGTGAGTCGTCGCTGCCCGTTTACGAGGATCTGAATGTGAAGACCGGCTGGGAAGCCTTTGGCCTGGATGAAAAAATCATGCCGCAGGCCCGCGTGGTGCCGTTTCGCGTGCGCGAAGGCGATGATGCGAGCTGTTTGAACCTGAACCGCGCACAGAAGCCGCTGCTGGTGGGCGTTGATCCGGCAAAGATGGCCGGTTCGTTCGCCTTCGCCTCGGGTTCGTGGGAAAATCTGGCCGATTCATCCTTCGTCCCCGCCATCGCTGATCAAGCAACGGCCATGTGGGGACTCGGCAAAGGCGTGGGCGACACGCTCGACTATCAGGATTCGAGCGGGAACACGTTCCAGGTCAAAATCGTCGGCCTCCTCGCCGGCTCGGTGTTGCAAGGCAAGATGATCATCAGCGAGCAGGCGTTCCTGGCCAAGTATCCTGATGCTGCGGGCTACCGCTTCTTCCTGGTCGATGCAAAGCCGGAACAGGCCGCCGAAATCGCCGCGCATCTCACACGGCAGCTTGAGCAGCGTGGTCTGGCGCTGGAACCTGCGAAGCAAAGGCTGGAGGTGTTCCTGAGCGTGCAGAACACCTACATTGGCATCTTCACGGTGCTGGGTGGTTTGGGTGTGTTGCTCGGCACGGCAGGCATCGGCGTGCTCATTGCCCGTCATGTGCTGGAACGACGCGGCGAGCTCGGACTCATGCAGGCGCTTGGATTTCAGGCGGGATCACTGCGCACGATGATTTTGGGCGAACACAGCGTGTTGCTGGTACTCGGCGTGCTGCTCGGCGTCATCACCGCCTCCCTCGCAGTGATTCCACAGTTGATTGGCAGCGGTGGCGAACTGCCGGTGGCCTTTCTGGGCAAACTGATCGCCGCCGTGCTCGTTTTCGGCCTCGTGGTGTGTGTGGTCGCGGTTTCGACCGCCGTGCGTGGGCGGCTCACCGAGGCGATCCGGCGCGAGTAAGGCGTCCAGCGCCTTGCACTCCGCCCGGCGCACGCTCCTATGTGCGGCAGTGAACCCCGCGCTCAACGAACCTGACTCACCCTTCGATCTCGCCCTCCGTCCGGCGGATTTTTCGGAGTTCCACGGCCAGACCAAGGTCAAAGAGCAGCTTCTCGTCATGGTTGAGGCCGCGAAGATGCGCGGCGAATCTTTGGATCACGTTTTACTGTGCGGACCGCCCGGTTTGGGCAAGACCACGCTCGCCAATCTCATCGCCAACGCCGTCGGCACCAAGCTGCACACCACCAGCGGCCCGCAGATCGAACGCGCGGGCGATCTCGCCGGCATCCTAACGAATTTGCAGGAGCGGGACATCCTCTTCATCGACGAAATTCACCGCCTGCATCCCAGCATCGAGGAATACCTGTATCCGGCCATCGAGGACTTCCGTCTCGACATCATCATCGACCAGGGACCGAAAGCGCGCACCATCCGCATCGACCTGCCGCCCTTCACGCTTGTGGGAGCCACCACCCGCGCCGGCATGCTCACCGCACCGATGCGTTCACGTTTCGGCATCCCGAACCGCCTCGATTACTACACGCCCGATGAGATCCAGCACATCCTCATGCGCTCCGCCCGCCTGCTCAATGTGCCTATCGAACCCGAAGGCGCGCACGAAATCGCCCGCCGCTCACGTGGCACGCCGCGCATCGCCAATCACCTGCTGCGCTGGGTGCGCGACTTCGCGCAGGTGAAGGCGCAGAACATCGTCACCGAGGATGTGGCACGTCAGGCGCTCACCATGCGCGACATCGACGAATCCGGTCTCGATGAAATGGACACGCGCATCCTCGAAGCCATCATCGGCAAATTCGACGGCGGCCCAGTCGGCATGGGCAGCGTCGCCGTCGCCGTCGGCGAAGACGCCAGCACCCTCGAAGACGTGCATGAGCCGTATCTCGTCATGCAAGGCTACCTCAAACGCACCCCACGTGGTCGCGTCGCCATGCCCGCCGCCTACCGCAAACTCGGCCTTATTCCGCCGACCACGGGACAGGTGGAGTTGTTTTGAATTGATCTCAAATTGTCCTCACACTCTGGATCTCAACACCCCTGCCCTGCGGTCGTTGTCATTTGTGCGTGGTGGCAGATGCGTTTTTGGCGTGAAAGGCACGCACAGCGTTGTTGTATGCTTCGACCTCGGCGACGAATGTCGCTGTGACGTCGCATCCGGCAAGAATCTGGACGCGATAGCCCGTGGCGTCGTCCACGAGAGGTTTGCCGACTGACCACGGCTTGCCGAAGTAGAGAACACGGAGTGTGCCTGCCTTGATGTCCTTGGTTGCGGTGGCGGTGCCACGCTCCTTGGCTGCGGCGATCGCTGCCGGACTGTTATCCGTGACAATGCCCGTACTGGAGATCGGAGAGTCGTCAGCAACTAAGATGGAATTAGAGCCGAGAGAAGCTATAAAAATGGAGAGTAGAATAGTGCTTCTCACCGTCAGTTTTGTTGTCATCTGGTGCAAGGCTACGCAAAAGGGCTCCTCACACGCAAGAACTTTGTGATTCTGCCCAAGCTGCCTCATCCCCGTGCTTGCTGTTTCGTCATTCGTCATTCAGCATTCGTCATTCCTCAACATGTGGCGCGAACTGACAACTCTGTGGCAAAGCATCTGCGATCCCGAGTATCTGCATCTGCTGCTGGAGCCGCTGCCACTGTACGGGCTGGGGATCGGACTGACGTTCCTGATCGTTTCCTTCCTGTTTGGAGAGGCGAAGAGCCGCCTGCTGGCGCTGGGCATCATCTGCGTGTCCTGCGCCAGTGTGTGGCCCTACATCGACCTGCGCGACAAAGCGACGCCGCGCATCCTGGCCACACGGTCACCGGATTTCGCACCACTGATCCAGGAGCAGACGCAGCGCCGCAAGGACTGGGCCTGGCCGTATTATGCGATGACGTTGTTCAGCGCCATCGCGCTGCTGGCAGCGCGATCACCAAAGGGCCGACCGGTGCTGTTTCTGGTCGTCATCTTCGGCGCCCTGCTGTTCTGGTTCAGCATCTGGCTGCACAAGAAGGAGTGCGAGGTCTATCACCGCAACATCGTGCGGTTTGTGCCGGTTCGGTGAGCCACTGAGACGGTCAGGAGTGTCCGCGCGCCCTTCACACGGCTACTTCAAATACTTCTCAAACTCCTTGGGCAGCGCGCCCGGGCCACCGAGATCGCGACAGACGAGGGCGAGGGACTTCGCCTGCTTGGTGAGCTTGTCATCCTTCGGCGCGGCGGCGAGTTTGGCTTCGGTGATGAGCAACGCGGCAACGGCGGAACGCCGCAGCAGGGTGGTGTCGGAGCCGAGATCGAGCGTGAGGGCGCGATGGTAGTCCATCAGCGCCAGATCGGGCTGCTTCTGGCCACGTTCGTTCCAAACGGCACGCAGATAGCACAAACCGGCGAGGCGTGAGGAGCGCAGCCGCTTGAAAGGGGCCTGAGGCAGCTTGAGCGGGTTTGCGTCCTCGAATTTTCTGATGAAGACGCCGAGCGTCTGCCAGTCCTCCTTGCCCAGCCAGGTCCAGCCCTCGAGGTCCACGAAATCCTCCATGTAATGCGGGCCGAAGTTCAAAGGATTGGCAAGCTGCTTGTCCATCACCTTCGCCAGATCGGCGTGGCGTCCGAGTTTTTGCAGGCTGCGGAACTGATACAACCGGGCGAGCGAGCCGTAACCGTCCTGCAACGGCACGATCTTGGCCAGTTCCTCACCCAGCAGCGCAAACTGCTTCTCAGCCTCGGCAAAATTGCCCGCCGCATAGGTTTGCAGCGCGGTGGACCAGCCTTTCGGCTCGTCGATGGACATGTCGCGGATGTTCGCCAGCGGCAGTTTGTAGCTGCTGCCACCATTTGGCGCGGTGCTGATGATGATGCCGTCTTTTTCGGCGGCGATGAGGAATGCCGCGGTCGGCTCGCCGCTGACGTTGGTGATTTGAACGGACAGCGGCTCGGCACGAAGACCGCAGGCCGTGAGCAGGAGGAGGAGAACAGGCTTCTTCATGGCGTCATGTCAGTTCATTCACGCACGCCCCACAGGCCCTCGTCGGGATGCTCGGGGACGTTGAGCTTCTTGCGCAGCGTTTTGTAGTACTCTTTGGCCTTGATGACGAACGGCCCGGCAACCTCATGGCTGGTGAGTTTGTACATGCGCGAAACGGTGTCCTTGATGAGACGGAAGGCCTTGTCGTCGTTGCCCTTCTTCATTTGAATCTCGGCGGCACGCAGGCGCGCCTCGGCGGAATACTGCACCACGTTTTCCAGCGGCGGACCGACGAAGGGCGTGTAGGCCTCCAGCGCCTTGTCGGTGTCGTTCAGGTTCTCGTAGCACTGGCCCAGACGGTAGAACACCTCGGCCCGTGTGCGGGTGAAGCGGGTGTCCTTCGTCATTGCCACCAGTGTGTCCGCAGCCTGCTGCCACTGCTTGCGGTTGTAATAAATGCGCGACTTGTCGATCATCGCCTCCTCGACGTATTCTGGCTTGTCTTTGAGTTCGCGGATGACCTGATCAAATGCGGCCACGGCCTCCTGGAAGCTGCCGGCCTCGCCCGCCTTCGCCAAAACACGCGCCTTGCCCATGAGGGCGAGCGGATAGTGCTCCGACTGGCCACGGTCCATGACCGCCTTGAACCACTCCAGCGCCTCCTTGTCCTTGCCACGATCCACCATGTCGCGCCCGACCTTGACGAGGATGTAGGAGGCCAGCTCGCTCTTGTCGAACTTCTGCAGTTCCTCGTAGGCCACCTGGATCTGGGCGGCACGCTTGGGGAATTTGTCCTTGTAGCTGTCGTTCTCCAGCAGGTCGATCCGCGCCATGTTCAGCCAGGCACGCAGCGTGTTGTTGATCCTGGCACCGTCCTTCGGCACAAAGTTCGTCAGCCGCTCCAGCAACTGCTCAGGCCCGACGATGTCGAGGTAGTTCTGTGTGTAAGAGCCGATCGCCTCCTCGATCCCAGTGCCCGTGTCGCCACTGCCGAGCCGCACAATCACTTTTTCCAGCGCATCCAGCGCCTCCTTGCCGCGCTTGACCTCCTTCAGGGGCTCCATCGATCCCACGATGACTTCGGCGTCATAAAAGCCGCCACTGTACTTCGTGATGTAATCGTCGTAATATTTGATGACATCCTTCGGCTTGTTAAGCGCGTTCGCCACACGCACGAGCTGGACAAGCACACGGCCCACGATGGCCTTGTGCGAATCTCCCTGCGCTGCCTCACCGAGTTCGCGTGCTTTCAAATAAGCCGCCTCGGCTTTGTCATTCGCGTTGAGCATCAGATGCGAGTCGCCACGCATCGCCAGCGCACGATCGAGATCCGGCAGGCTGGGACGACGTTTTTCGAGATCGGCGACGGTGTCGAGGCACTTCTGGTATTCGCCAAGCTGGAAGTGCACGGTGGCGCGATCCAGCAGCGCGAAGCCGATGTACTCCGATTCCGGGAAGTCTTTGTTGAATGCATCGAGCTTCGGGCCTGCTTCGGCCCACTTCTTCAGACGCACAAGGCTGGAGGCTTCAAAGTAGCGCGCGGCCTCCTTGAACTTGCTCTGCGGGAAGCGTTCCGCGTGCGATGCCAGTTCCTTCTGCGCCTCCTCGGTGCGGCCCAGATTGAACAACGAGGCACCGATCACGAAATCGGTGAGATCACGATCCTTGGAATCAGGCGCGAGCGGTTTGCGGATGTTTCCGGCCAGTTCGATGGCCTGATCATACTGCTTGGAGAAGAACACGTTCTCCAGCAGCAGCGTGTTCACATTGCCGGCGAACTCATGCTGCGGGAATTCCTTACGAAACTGTTCGCCGAGAGCCTTGGACAGATCCTGCTGCTCGGTGGCCAGCGCGGTGCGCATCGAGCCAAACAACATCATCGGACGATGAGGGCTTTTCGGCACGCTAGTGACGCCATACGTGTAGATGGCGTAACCGGCGGGAAAATTGCCCAGGCGCTCGTAACAGCCGGCCAGGGTGAGCAGCGCGATCCAGTCGATGCTGTCATCGGCCTGCACGAGTTCGGTGTATTTTTCGATCTCTTTCTTCAAGAGATCCGGTACCCGGCCGCGATAGCGCAGCGCGCGTTCTTGCAGATCGAACAAGATGTCACTGCTGCTGGCCATGAGGCCGAGGAGACGGATGGCGAGCGTCTGCTGATCGTTGTCCGAAGCCGCTCGGGCCACTCCGAGCAGACGGGCGTTGAAGTCAAAGCGCGCCATGTCGAAAGGCGAGAGCTTCAATTTGACCCCGTTCGCGTCCATGAAGGCATGTGCGGCCTTTTCCGTCTCCGCATGGTTCGCCGCATCCTTCGCGGTCCAACTGTCCAGCAGCGAAAGGAACGCACGAAACACACCTTCCGCCTTCGGTGTCACACCACCCGCGCCGCTGATGAGCTGATCGAGCAGGGCTTTGGCCTTGTCCGGCATGCCCGCCTTGGAGTAGCAGGAGGCCACCTGCACGCGAAACGCCCCGTCATCATAAGTCCCGGCGGGTGCGGGCTGGCGGGCGAAGGCTTCGTAGTCCTTGATCGCCTCGGCATACTTGCCTTGCGCCTGCTTGATGATGCCCATTTCCAGCAGCGACAGCTCCCACACCGGATTCAGCTTGTCCTTCGGCGTGTCCTTGGCGTTCTTTCCCTGCGTGTAGCAGGCCTCGTAGGCTTTGAGAGCGTCATCGAGTCGCTTCAGATTCTTCAAACAGAAGCCGTAGCGGTAATGCATCACACCAAAGGCCGGGCCGAAGTCGGTGTAGCCGCTGGGGCCGTATTCCTTCATGATGCGCTCCAGCGGCACCAGCGCACCCTCCCAGTTGCTCTCTTCCATCAGGCTGCCGGCTTTTTCAAACAACGTCTGGATGTTCAAGTCGTCGTCCTGGGCGGATGCCTGCGGACAAAACACCGTCACAACGGCCAGAACCGCGAACAGCGAACGGAGAACAGCAAACTTCATAGGCTACTTCCCTTTCTCGAATCCAGAGAGTGTGATCGTGGTGATGCCGACCTTCGCCAGCGCGTTCATGAGGTCGATGAAGCGCTGCTGTTTGGCCTCGTCATCGGAACTGACGATGACCAGCGGCTTCTTGTTCGTGGCGTCGGTGAGCTGCTTGTAGCGGTCCAGCTCGGACTCCATCTGGCCATCGTCCGCCATGACCTGATCAGCAATGGTGACCTGGCCTGCGGCGGTGAGGCGGATTTTGAGCGGGTCAATCTGGATGCTGCTGGCCTTGCCGCTGTCGGTGGGCATTTCCATGCTCAGGTCGGACTCACGCGGCTCCAGCGTCGAAGTGACGAGGAAATAGATCAGCAGCAGGAAGCTCACGTCGATCAGGGAGGAGATGTCCAGCGAAGGATCCTCCACCTGATCTGCTACGAAGCGTTTCTTCTTTGCCATGCGCGTATGAAATGGGAGATGCTAGCCTTTTTTCGCCGCCGGGAAGGCGCTGAAGATGATAGTGTTGACCCCGGCGTCGCCCGAAGCCTTCACGACTTGCTTGGAAAATTTCACGATGCTGCGCTTGTCGCCGCGCAGCAGAACTTTCGGCGTCACGCCGGCATCAATCTTCTCCTTGCGCTGCGTCACATACTCGGTGACGGCGGCCATGTCCGACAGCGGTTCCTTGTTGTCCTTGCCGAAGGTGCCGTTGTCATAGACGTGGACGACGATGCGCCCGGCGGCCTCCTCCGGCGGGCGGGCGTTCCCGGCCACCGGCAGCTCGACACGCGGGTCGATCTGGTTGGTCAGCATGCGAGAGCTGACCATGAAGAACAGGATGAGCTGGAACACCATGTCGATCATCGACGAGGAGTCCATTTTACACTCCTCCTCAAGGCCTTTGATGCTGGTCAGCTTTTTTTTCATCGCGTGGAACTCGCCGGTCGTGCGGGTTGATCAGAGAGCGATGCCTTCGGGGATTTTGGCCGCTTTCGACTCGCCATGAGCCGAGTTTACGCAAGCGTCGAGCAGTTCGTTGGCCACCGCGACTGATTCGCCCACCATGTCATTAAGGCGGTTCTTAAAGAAGTAAAACAGGGCGAGGCTGGGAATGGCGACGAACAGGCCGGCGAAGGTCGTCAGCAGCGCCACCGAAATATCGCCCGCCAGCTTGGAAGGCTCAGCACCACCGGTTTGTGCGAGGATTTCAAACGCACCCACCATGCCGACCACCGTGCCGAACAGCCCCAGCATGGGCGAAATCTGCGCCAGCACTGAGAAATTGCCGATCCACTTTTGATACGGCCGCATTTCACTGCCCGCAAAGTCTGCCATCGCGCTCTCCACCTCCTCACGGCCCAGGGTCTCGCCCTTGGTCGCGTCGAAATGTGGCAGCGCCACGGTCATCATGCGTCCAAGGAAGGTCGGGCTTTGCGCCGCCACTTCGATGGCGCTGCGCACGCGGCACTGGTGCATCAGGTCGAGGAGCTGCGTCTTGAGGATCGCGGGCGTGAACTTCGCCTTCGTCATCGTCATCGTGCACAGCACGGTATAAGTCAGCGCCAGCACCGAGCACAGGCCCAGCGGTGTCATCCACACACCGCCATCCCCAATCCACTTCTGCCACCACGTTTTTGGCGGCGGTGTATCGGCTGCGGCGTCCGTGGCCTGGGCCAGCAGATCGGGCGTCAGCACGAAGGCCAGCGCAAGCGCGATCAAAACGAAGGCGAGGCCGCGATGGCGTTTAATCAGGGTGGATGTGAAGTGGCTCATGGCGTGGGTCGATAAAACTGAATTTACGAGCGCTATTTCAACGGTTCGCGCTCCAAGGCGCAAGGGCGAAATGCCCATGAAGGCAAAAACTTTGGGCCGGGAGCAGCCCTGCGGCTCTAATCAGAAGCAAGCTTCGTGGAGACCGGCTCCTTCTTCCCCAGCCCGAAGCTGAAGATGATCGCCGCCGCCGCCAGCATGGAGCAGCACAGGTAATACAGGCCGCCCACGAACGATCCTGTGACCTTTTCAACAGTTCCCAGCACGTAAGGGCCAAGGAAACCACCGAGATTGCCGATGGAGTTGATGAGGCCGATGCTCCCCGCTGCCGCAGACTCGGTGAGGAACAGGCTGGGCAGCGCCCAGAAGGCGGGCATGTAGCTCTTGAACCCGGCAAAGGCGAGCATCAGGCACACCATGGTCAGCACCAGATTCCCCTGCGTGTGCGGCATGATCCCCAGCGCGGCAGAACCCATGACAATGGGCAGCACGGCATGCCAGCGACGTTCTTTGAAGCGATCCGAGCTCCAGCCCATGAAAAGCTGCCCGACCATGGCAACGGCAGGCGGCAACATGATGAGCCAGGTGAGCTGGTTCATGTCCATGGCATACCAGGACTTCAAAATGCTCGGCATGAAGAACTCGATGCCATAGCTGCCGGTGACGGTGCAGAAATACACCAGTGCGAGCAGCAGCACCTTCGGGTGCTTCAGCGCCTGGATCACGGTCATGCGTTTGCCTTTGCGTGTCTCGGCCCGTTCACGCTCCAACTCGGACTCCAGGGCTTCGCCTTCCTCGGCGGTCAGCCATTTCGCCTGCTTCGGCCGGTCCACGAGCCAGAAGTACACAAAGAAGCCCAGCACCACGGCAGGTATGGCCCAGAACACATACACCCACTGCCAGCCCACCATGCCGAGCACTGGTGGCTGATCGCCGTGGCCGATGGCGAGCAGCCAGTTGGAAATTTTCGGACTGATGATCTGAGCCATGGGTGTGGCGACGAGGAAGGTCGCCAGCGCACGCGCACGATCACGACTGGGGAACCAGTGCGTCAAATACACCACCACACCGGGGAAGAAACCGGCCTCGGCGAGTCCCAGCAGGAAGCGCACCGTGTAGAACTGCCAGGGCGTCGTCACCGCCGCTGTGAGACCCGCCATCACGCCCCAGGTGATCATGATGCGGCAGATCCACTTCCGCGCGCTCCAGCGCTCCACCATCAACGTGCCCGGAATCTCCAGCAGGAAGTAGCCGAGGAAGAAAATGCCCGCGCCAAAGCCGATGACCGCGTTGTCAAAGCCAGGCAGGTCACGCGTCATCGTCAGCTTCGCCACCGCCACGTTCTGCCGGTCCACATAGGCGATCATGTAGCTCACAAACAGCAGCGGCAGCAGCCGTCGGTAAGCTTTGGACCGTGCACGGTTCAGCGCAGCTTCATGCTCGGCGGTGCCAGAAGTGGAGAAAATCATGAGTGAAGCAGGACGCTTTAAAGAACGCGGTCTATCGGCGCAAGATCATCATCCGGCAGAATGCACGGGAACGGTCAGTCGCCGAGATAGGCCTCGCGCACCTGCGGGTTCTCCTGCAAAGCCTCAGCGGTGTCCTGCAGCAGCACTTGCCCGGTTTCCAGCACGTAGCCGTAACTCGAGATTTTCAGCGCCAGGTTCGCATTCTGCTCCACTAGCAGAATGGTCAGGCCGCGTTCTTTGTTGATGGCGACGATCTGCTCAAAGATCGCGCGCACCAGCATGGGCGCGATGCCAAGCGACGGTTCATCGAGCATCAAACATTTGGGCTTGCTCATCAAAGCGCGGGCGATGGCGAGCATCTGCTGCTCTCCGCCGGAAAGCGTGCCCGCCTGCTGGCTGATGCGCTCTTTAAGACGTGGAAACACCGTGAATACATATTCGATGTCGGCGGCGATGCCCGCCTTGTCGTTGCGCAGGTAAGCGCCCATGCGGAGATTTTCCTCCACCGTGAGATTCGCAAAGACCATGCGCCCCTCCGGCACATGGCAGAGACCACGAGCGACAATACCGTGAGCAGGCAGATTGGTGATGTCCTCCCCCGCATAGCGCACCGTGCCGCCAGAGGACTTCACGAGGCCGGAGATCGCACGCAACGTGGTGGACTTGCCCGCACCGTTCGCGCCAATGAGCGTGACAATGCTCTTTTCCGGCACCTTCAGTGAAATGCCATGCAGAGCTTTGATGGATCCATAGGAAACCTCCAGATTATCGATCTCAAGCATCGTCGTCGTCCTCCTCCGTGCCCAAATAGGCCGCGATGACCTTGGGGTTCTTCTGAATCTCATCGGGCGTGCCTTCGGCGATCTTTTTGCCGTATTCGAGCACGGCAATCTTCTCGCAGATGCCCATGACCACCTTCATGTCGTGCTCCACGAGCATGATGGCGATCTTGAACTTGTCTTTGATGAACTGGATGAGCTTCATCAGCTCCTCCTTCTCCGTCGGGTTC